>CAIYQV010000092.1 GCA_903928365.1 uncultured Flavobacteriia bacterium | reverse complement strand
GTGATTAAATTATAATTGAATTTTTCTGTTAACTACCCAACAAAAAATAAGAGCCGGCAAATGCCGGCTCTTGTGATTTTATGATCTTTTTAAAGACTATTAGTTTAGTACTAATCAATTTGATAAGGGAAACGATTTGTTTTCTTTACCGCCATTCGCTGACCAGCATTATTCTCCGAACGGGTATTTCGATCACTGCTGCGTTCAGTAGTGGTGAATGTTCTTCTCGCAGTTTGGGTTTGTGGACGCTGTGTAGTCCTTTGTGGTAAGGTTCTGCGAATATCCGCTGAACCCGATGCCATCACAAAAGGATGCTCGTTTGTTACAGGTATTGCATTGCCGATGAGCTTTTGAATATCCCTTAAAAATTCACGCTCTTCCCTATCGCAAAAAGAGAACGCAATACCACTTGCACCTGCACGTCCTGTTCTTCCAATTCGGTGAACGTAGGTTTCAGGCACATTAGGCAATTCATAATTGATTACGTGTGTAAGGTTGTCAACATCAATACCCCTTGCAGCGATATCAGTTGCAACAAGCACTCTTGTCGCTCCACTTTTGAAATTACTCAACGCACGTTGACGCGCATTTTGTGATTTATTACCATGGATTGCTTCAGCATGCACACCATGTTGCATGAGGTCTTTTACAACCTTATCTGAACCATGTTTTGTTCTAGCAAATACAAGAGCCCTTTCAATTGATTTGTCTTTCAATAAATGAATAAGCAAATGTTTCTTGTCCATCTTTTCAACAAAGAACATCGATTGTTGAATAGTTTGTGCAGTAGAGGAAACCGGAGTTACTTCAACCCTGACTGGTTCATTTAAAATGCTGTCTGCAAGCTTTGCAATTTCATTCGGCATGGTTGCAGAGAAAAACAATGTTTGTCTTTTTGAAGGCAACTTTGCAATTACTTTTTTTACATCATGAATGAATCCCATGTCGAGCATACGATCTGCTTCATCCAACACAAAGATTTCGATGTTTGACAAGCTGATATATCCTTGCTGCATGAGGTCTAACAACCTACCAGGTGTTGCAATAAGAATATCTGTACCACTTCTCAATGCAGCAGTTTGTGGATGCTGTGAAACGCCACCAAAAACTACGAGGTGTTTCAAACCAAGATGTCTGCCATACGCTGCGATGCTTTCATCAATTTGAATCGCCAATTCCCTTGTTGGAGTTAGGACGAGTGCCCTGATACCTTTTGTGCGTTGTCCATTGCTTTTTTCAGCATACAAGTGTTGAAGAATGGGGATTGCAAATGCAGCTGTTTTTCCTGTGCCTGTTTGCGCACATCCTAAAAGATCCCTGCCGGCCAATGCAACCGGGATGGATTGTTCCTGAATGGGTGTAGGTGTACTATACCCTTCTGTGTTGAGCGCCCTGAGGATCGGCTCAATTAAGTTTAAGTCCTTGAATAACAATGTAATATGATTTAATATGTGAACACTTGAAACTGATCAAGTGCTATATAGCCTGCCCAAAATGACCTGATGAACTCTGATACGTAAAGATAACTGGCCGGTCGAGAGAGTATATGAATGCTGCAAAGGTAAGGAATCCTTTTTTAATGGTTCTTTGGGAACTGTTAAATCGAATGGTATCAAGCTAATCAGAATTTTTTATTTCCACCGCCCCGTCACCGATGTCGGATCGCTTCGCTCTCCTCCTCGGTGCCACCCCGTCCCGACGATCTCGCTTCGCTCGATATCTGGATGAAACACCTGTCCAGGCGGGGAGTCT
>CAIYQV010000091.1 GCA_903928365.1 uncultured Flavobacteriia bacterium | reverse complement strand
GCCTGAAGCTCAGCAATCGAAAGAAGTGATCGATGCGCTAAAGTTGAATGACACCAATGTCAACATCAACTGGCCATTAGTACATTACAAATCAGCCGTGCGTTACCTGAATCGTGATTCTGCAGATATCGCTGCAACAGGCGGAACTAACTGGCAGAAATACCTGCCACCACGTTTTCAAAAGCGTATCTTCTACCCTGAACTTTGGACAGAACAGGAAAAAGAAGAATGGGGGAAAACCTGGGTAGAAAAGGCGCTTGGGAATTAACGCAAGGCATTAAGCAATTCAGTCATACTTTCAAATCGATGGTCGGCAAGTGCCAACCTTGGTTCGATATGATGCGTTTTCTCCGGAATACACACTACTTTCATTCGGGCTGCCTTCGCTGAAATGATCCCATTGAGGGAATCTTCAATAACCAGACAGCGAACAGGAGAAACATTTAGTTTTTCCGCAGTGGTAAGATATACCGCAGGATGTGGTTTGCCATATGCTTCGTGTTCTGCCGAATGAGTGTAATCAAAAAAGTGACTTAGCTCAAGCACCTCCAGCACTGCTTCGATCAGCACGGCATAAGAAGATGTTGCAAGGCCGATCTTCTTCCTTTTTTCTGAAAGAAACTGCAGCATCTCTGGCACGCCCTCAAGTGGCTTGCCATGTGCCCGAATCAACAACCCCATCCGCTCCACAATGTCCCCCTCTATTTTTTCAGGAGTCGTGCCTGTCCAACCTTCGTGGTCATACCAGAATCGGACCACCTCATCAATCCTCAGGCCTACTGTTTTCTGAAAATCAGCTTTTGTTAAGGTAGACCCAACCTCTCTGAACACTTCTTCCATAGCGATCTTCCATAAAGGTTCTGAGTCGATGAGGACGCCGTCCATATCAAAAATGACGGCATCGTAGGTATTTAATTCCAAGCTCATGGTTTACGTATATATAAATAGGGGCCACCTAGCAACGGGTGTTTTTCTGCACCGATATAAATGGTGCCCTGATGATCTACCGTCAAGGCTTCTCTTTGTTTTAATTTTGAAAATTTCTTGTGATATAACAGGGTGCGTCCGCTGGTTTCTGTTGACCATGAAGAAACAAACAAATGCCGGTACGTCAGCACATACCATTTTTTATCTTTTACTACCGAAGAGGTAATCAAATCACTAATACCAGTCTTTTTCACCTTAAACATTTCCCGAGATTTCCAATCTGTTTTTTTGGCGACATGTGTCCCTGGAAATGCCGGAATAACATACAACGATGGATTTCGATTCCATTTTGACCCCTCTTTTGGTTCTTTCGATTCGTTCTTCGTTAAAAGATACAATGAATCCGAGGCCCAAAAAACGGCTTCACAATTAAAATTCCATGCCGTTTTAGCAGGTGGAAAATTTAATTGATCGCTGTAAGTATACCAAATCTCCTTTGCAATAACCGAGTCCTTTTCAAACGCTTCCTGTGCTTCGACTTGAAGGAAATGGAGGTCTTTCCGTTGATTTAAATTATTGCCCGCATCAGCTATATACAGGTTGCCCCGGTCGTCCATCGTGAGATCTTCCCAGTCTACATTAAGTGCTTTTGATACTCGTGTTGACTTAACGACATTGCCTTTTAAATCCAAAAAATACAAGAACGGCTCATTTCCACTGTCATTAATCGCTATAAGGATAGAATCGTTCAGAACTGCGAGCCCTGATATCTCGTTTAATTGAGAAGATAGTTTTATTCGAGCTGAAGAGCCCTGTGCATTCACAAAACCAAAGCAAAGGGCAAAGAACACCAGAACCCAGGGCATACTAACTAATGAGCAATGATTCGTACCACTTCGATACGCCTATCCGTAACCTGCTCTATCACCAACATGTGTTCGCCGATGTCGAGGGAATCACCGGATTCAGGTATGGATTCCAGTTCATGTATGATAAGTCCGCCCAGCGTATCATATTCTTCCGATTCCGGGAGTCTTAGATGGTATTTTTCGTTGAGGTAATCGATGTCCGTACGTGCCGAAAAGCGGTATTCATTTTCTCCGATTTGCTCCTCTAAGAGATCCTCCGCATCGTGTTCGTCTTCAATATCTCCAAAGATCTCTTCCATGACATCCTCGATCGTTACAACGCCCGCCGTACCGCCATATTCATCCACAACTACTGCAATGTTGCCTGATTGCTTACTAAACAGCTCTAGTAATTCCTTTCCTGCAATCGCTGAAGGAACAAAAGCTATTGGAAGAAGGATCTGTTTGATCGAGGCTGGTTTCTTGAACATCTCGAACGAATGGACATACCCAATGATATTATCAATTGATTCGCGGTAAACGAGGATCTTCGAAAGCCCGGTTTCAATAAATTGTCTTTTCAAAAGTTCAATATCTTCCTCCACATCCACAGCGATGATCTCCGGACGGGGAACCATACAGTCCCGTGCTTTGATATTGGAAAAGTCCAAGGCATTTCTGAGGATCTGCATCTCCTTCCCAAAATCTTCTTCCTCATTCAATCGATTGGAAAGATCATGCACAAAATGCTCCAAATCAACCTTCGTAAAAACCTTCGATGAACTCTCACCACTCGATTTAAGCAGTCTAAGGAAAAATCCACTAATCAACATGATCAACTGGGTAGGCAGGTACAACAGTATATATATGACAAGCATAGGTAAGGTCGCCACTCTTAAAAACCCGTTTGGATTAAGCTGTACCAGAGCCTTAGGTAAGAATTCCGCAACGGAAAGAACCAATAAGGTAGAAAGGATGGTCTGGATCAACAGGATCAGAAACTCGCTGTGAATTCCCCATGCTCGGATCACGGGAGAGAGGATCTCTGCCGAACAGATACCAAATAATACCAGAGCAACATTATTTCCAAGAAGCAGTAATGCGATAAAGAAGGCATCTTTTTTATAGAACAAGTCTACCACCTTGCTGTTTAACGTTCCTTTATTTCTTTCGAGCTCAATTCGAAGACGATTAGAAGAAAGGAAGGCGATCTCCATTGCGGAGAAAAAGGCGCAAAAAACCAGTGAAAGCAGGATGATACTGTAGGATATGGAAGGATCCATTTTAGTTAATTCGAAAGAAAGATACTAATTTCAGGATTGCACCACATCAAATCCGATGTCTTTGCGAAAATAAGCATCTTCAAATTCGATCTTTTCAATAGCTGAGTAGGATCGTTGCAAAGCAGCTTCAAGATTCTTGCCATATGAAGTCACCGTCAAAACACGACCTCCCGCAGAGAGAACAGCGGGGCCGTCAGAAGATGTCCCAGCATGAAAAACCATGCTTTCCGTGATTCCGTTCAATCCATAGATCTGTTTTCCTTTTTCATAATCCTCGGGGTATCCGCCCGCAACCATCATCACCGTAGCGGCTGATTTCTCAACGAATTCAATATCACGCTCTGAAAGCGTATTGGAAGCAACACCTTCGAAAAGGTCAAGAATATCTGATTTCAAACGAGGGATCACCACTTCTGTTTCCGGATCACCCATGCGGCAATTATACTCAATCACATACGGTTCTCCTTTCACATTGATCAAGCCGAAAAAGATGAATCCTTTATAGGGAATACCATCATTTCTCAATCCTTTTACCGTAGGGATGATAATCTGATTTTCGATTTTATCAAGAAAGGTTGGATCTGCAAAAGGTACGGGCGAAATAGCTCCCATTCCTCCAGTATTCAACCCGGTATCTCCCTCACCAATGCGTTTGTAATCTTTAGCTTCAGGAAGGACCTTGTAAGAAACTCCATCTGTCAGCACGAAAACCGATAATTCGATACCTTTAAGGAACTGCTCGATGACTACTCGGGAACTGGCATCACCGAATTTCGCATCCGCCAGCATGGATTTCAATTCTTTTTTTGCTTCCGAAAGATCTTCCAGAATCAATACCCCTTTACCCGCGGCCAATCCATCCGCTTTCAACACATACGGCGGCTTCATTGATTCCAGGAAGGCATAGCCTTGATTTAGCGTGTCTTTTGTAAACGTGGCATACTTCGCAGTTGGAATATTATGTCTGAACATAAATTGCTTGGCAAAGTCCTTGCTTCCTTCCAGCTGAGCTGCTTCACGTTGCGGCCCGATAACAGGAATGTGCTTGATCTCTTCCGTTGAAAGAAAATAATCGTGTATCCCTTTCACAAGCGGTTCTTCAGGTCCTACAACCACCAAATTGATTTCATTTTCCAGAACAAAATTCTTAACCGCAGGAAAATCCGTTGGATTGAGAACCACATTCTTTCCATGGTTCCTTGTTCCAGCATTTCCGGGAGCAATGAACAACTCTTCCAACATGGAACTTTGAGCCATCTTCCAGGCTAATGCATGTTCTCTTCCCCCTGAACCCAATAACAATACTCTCATTTCTTTGGGCTTAGCAATATTTTAATAATGATTCGAAGATCAATTTTCCGTCTTCATTCGCAAGGTTACGATCTGCCGCGCGCTCTGGGTGAGGCATCATGCCAAATACATTTTTAGTTTTATTTGTAATCCCTGCAATATTTAGAACCGCTCCATTCGGATTGACTTCATCTGAAATCAAACCATCCTCTGCGCTGTATTTGAAAATGATCTGGTCATTGTCAACAATACTTTTGATCGTGTCTTCAGATGCATAGAAACGCCCCTCACCATGTGCAATTGGAATTTTGTAGGTGCGTTCCTCAGACAAGCCCCTGGTGATAGCTGCACTTTTTGATGACGGCTTCAGAAATACATTCTTACAGATGAACTTCTGGTTATTGTTGTGCAACAAGGCTCCTTCAAGAAGACCTGACTCCGTGAGTATTTGGAAACCATTGCAAACACCTAAAACATATCCGCCTTGATTAGCGTGTTTAATTACTTCTCCCATGATTGGAGATAATTTGGCGATGGCTCCGGAACGCAGATAGTCTCCGTACGAAAATCCTCCGGGAAGAACCACAAAATCAACCCCTTTCAGATCCGTGTCTTTGTGCCACAAACGTTCTACTTTTTGTCCAAGCAGATCCTGAAGCACATACACCATGTCTTCATCACAATTCGATCCGGGAAAAGTTACAACTCCAAATTTCATAACTGGTATTTCTAAACAGGCTTCAGGAGCCAAAAATCTGCCTCAAAATTAGACAATAAAAGGGGATTGGCTTTCGTCAGAAGAAAAAATTAATCAACGAATACAGAAAGGTAAGATAGAACAGTACCGATGCTGCTCCCGAGAGTTTTTTGTGGGTAAACGAAAAGGATAAAAAGAACGCCAGAGGCACCATTAAAAAGCTGAAACGCTCGATCTGATCGAAGAAGATAAAGTCGATCATGCCATAAATAAAACCAACAGCCATAAGCAACCAGAGCATATTCACCAGCTTTTTAAGTCTGATACTGGATTTCTGCATTTTACTTCGGATACTTACCGTACTCAAGATCAATAAAAAAACAAAGAGTCCCGAGGTAACAAAGAAATCTGTTTGTTCTTTATAAAAATCGCTCACCTTTTCAAGGATATTCAGCTCCAACTTTTGACCGGTATACCAGAAATAGCTATTGGCATAGATCAACGGCACGGCAAATCCCGCAAGAGACAGTAGGGTTTCTCTCAACAAGAAAGGGCGCACTGTCCAGATCATCACCAAAATGAACGGTAACAACCCCACCATCGGTGGATGAAAGGTCGCTGCTAAACCAGCGAAGAATGAACCGTTGAAAACGGCAGCTCTTCCGTCTTCGTTCTGACGCAAACGGAAAAACTGAAACAACATCAGAATAAGCGCTGTGTGGGCGATCAGCAAACCATCAATACTATAGAACGAATGATAAAAACTCATAAAAACCACATACAGCAGTGAGGATATGTAGCTGTTGCGCTCGAAGAATTCATTGGCGTTGTAGATAAGATTGATGGCGATGGCATTGATCAAAACCAATAATCCAGATAGGATCATTGCGGTTTGACTATTCAGCGAGACTGCCGATCCCCAAAAACCCATGTTTATGGCTTCTACCTCGTAATGATTCCCGGAAAAAATGTTGAGATAAAGGTAAATAAACACGAAAAGTGGCAACAAAAGAAGCACTCCGGCCCTATTCCCCGTGAACAATTTAACCATGGGACGAAGATACTGAAAAGTGACTCAAGTGGGCTTCAGAAGATCAGTCATTGAAATTTTTATTGCTTCAAAGTTATTTTCAAAGTTGTTTGTCATTTTATCGTATATATTTGCGCGATTGAAATTTTGATCGAACAACAACAAACCTTATTACGTAATTCGCATGTCACAGGAAAAAACAAGATACTCAGATGCTGAATTGTTGGAATTCAAAGAGTTGATCCAACATAAATTGAAAGAGGCACAGGAAGATTACACGCTTCTAGTAGGATCCTTATCCCACAATGATGATCACGGTACAGATGATACCGGGCGCACATTTAACATGATGGAAGACGGAAGTGAAACCCTTTCTCGTGAGGAAGTGGCTCAGCTTGCAGCGCGTCAGGAGAAATTTATTCAGAGCCTTCAGGCAGCATTAGTAAGAATTGAGAACAAAACCTATGGTATCTGCCGCGTTACAGGAAAACTCATTCCGAAAGAGCGACTTAAACTTGTACCTCATGCTACCATGAGCATCGACGCAAAAAATGCACAAAGCAAATAATTCAGTTAAAAAAAATCTGATCATTGTGGGGGCTGTCGTGGCCCTCATTTTGATTTTAGACCAGGCGATCAAGGTCTATGTAAAAACCCATTTCTCGTCGAGGCTGGGAGAAAGCGTGGCGATTTTTGGAGATTGGTTTTCTTTAGAATACCTTGAAAATCAAGGAATGGCCTTTGGAACCACCTTCGGAAACAAGATGTGGCACAAATTGGCGCTTAGCATCTTCAGAATTATCGCCATAACCGGTATGACCATCTATTTAATCCGGCAAGCAAAAAAAGAAGTGCGACTGGAATTACTGATTGTCATTGGATTGATCCTGGCTGGAGCAACGGGCAACCTCATCGATTCCATGTGCTATGATTTCGTTTTTCCTTATGATCCCTGCATGGGATTCAATCACCTGGAAGGATCAGGAATAAAAACAGACTGTGGCATTTTCGGCGAGATTGAGACGCGGCATACCGGATTTTTACTTGGAAATGTGGTCGATATGTTTAAATTTCAGGCCTTCTGGCCGGAGTGGATGCCGGTTATCGGTGGAAAAGAAGTGTTTCCAGCCATCTGGAATCTTGCCGATGCTTCCATTTCAATCGGTGTGGTAATGATCTTTATTCGTCAGCGGCGCTATTTTCCGAAAGAAAAGGAAAGTCCTGGCACAGAAGATTAATCCGCTTGCCGGTTTTTTCAAATCAACTCAACCGAGTCTTAGAATCGTGCCGTTACACCTCCCATAAACTGGAAGATCTGTACAGGATAATTGTACCAGCGCATGTAACGTTGAGAAGCAAGGTTATTCAATTGAATGAATGCCGAAAGTCGTTTGTTGTATCGGTACTCCAATCCCAGATTCACATCTGCGATCAGACCAAGATCTCTTGGAACTGCAAAAGTCACAGGCAAGGTTACAACCGGATTAGGTGTCTGACCGAATTGTAAGTCCTTATCGCTGAAATACTGCGCTTTTCTTCCACCTTCTAAATGTACATCCAGATTTACCAGGAACTTATCAAACAAGTTGTAGCTTCCTCGGGTGGTTAATTCCCATATCGGCATGTTCCAGGCATATTTTAAGTTCTCCATTTCATACGAATAGAATTTACCTATCGCATCCACTTTCAGTTTTTCTCTGAACTGATAAGACAATGAGCCTTCAATCGTTGCTAGATTCAATGTGTCGTACACCAAGCCGAACTTATTGCGCACCGAGAACTGGTTATCGGTAACAAAGAATGCCTTATCCTGAATTCGGGCGAAACTTGCCCCAAGGTTGAAGCTCATGCGTTTACTCAGTGTGCCTTTGATCCCTCCGTACAAGTCAATCACACGGTTCTCATTACGCAATTGTACATTATTCAAGATAAATTCATTTTCAGCAGTTAAGGATTTATAGGTCACTTGTTTCAGTCCTCCTCTTACACCAACATATGGAATGAAAATATCATTGAACATGGAGTACCTTAATTCTGCTAGAGGATAAGCACGAAAACGCGTTTGATCAGCAACATCCAGTGTAAGATCCGCGCCGATCTGAGCTCGGAAGCGGTTGTTTTTTAGATAAGTGGAGATCGTTGGTTTCAGATTGATCACTGTATTATTTCGAACGATTCCTGAGTCCAATGCCGATGCTGCGGTGTCACCGGGAGTGCCATAAGCATACCCATTGTATTTAACATTCAGATCAATGTTGTAAATCTCCTTATTCCCTCGGTATTTCAACCCGGACATAAAGGCAAAATTATTTTCACGGGCTCTCCAATCAGTAAGGGAATCGCTCAATGGTTTCATAGAGCTGAAGTTATTGTAGCTAACACCTAATCTGTAATTGTAGGAAGCACTGTCCTTTTTATGTGATTTAAACATAAATGCTCCCCCCAGATCCTGAAAACGCTGAGCAGTTGAGCGCGGGTCGATGGAATCTGTTGTCAATGGGGATTCGAGTTTCCATCCATAATAATGCAATCCCTGATTGTTATAATGAAGCTCTGAGTTCAAGGTGTATTTCGTTTCATTCAGATTTCCATACAAACCAACCCTTGTTCGATCAAACTGAGCCGGTGCGTACCCCACAAAATTTCCAAAAGAACTCAAATGTTTCACGTGCGCTCCATATACAAACTTTCTCGAACGTTTAGAATCAAAGTAGACTTCCCCTAATGGCATCAATTCTGTGCCCAGACCCAACTTCACGTAGGTGTGATACAATTGATCCAGTTGTGCATCCGTTTTGATCGTCACAGGCTCGATCGGCATTACCTCCACTTTGGTTGCTCGCTGAACGGCCATCAGCGGATATTCCACCACCGGAGAAGAAATGATAGTATCTATAATACGAGGGCTTTCGGTCATTCGGTAAGCCGGTTCGATTGTTCTGTTTCCGACACCCGGAAGTTGAACCACGTCTTGTCCTTGTGCCAGCGATACGCCAGACATCAGGATGGTACAAAGGAATGCTTTAATGTGTGTTTTCATGATCAATTGCCCCCTTCTTTAACTTCAATAACTGTTTCTTGCTCCTTCTCCACTGCTTTCGGTGGGTTTTTAAGCTGCATCAACTCGTCCCATAGTTCGTTGGCCTCTGCCAGAACACCATCCTCTTTATCCGGGTAATTTTCAATTACAGATTTCAATGTCTGCTCAGCTTGGAACAAATCGTCCTTACCGATCAACACGCGTGTTTGAAGAATGAGCCCTTTGGCGATCCAGTAATTATAGGCAGGTTTCATTTTCAACAATGCGCGTATCTCCGCATCTGCCTTATCCAATTCTTGCATCTTAAATGCAGATTCAGCCAATGAATATTTCGCCTCAGCGGCCCAAGCGGTCGTTGTATTTTTGATTACCCACTCCAGTGAAGGTCGCGCGAGATCAAAGTTGTTCAGGTAAAAATTCGACATCCCATTGGCGTATTCCGCTTCCAGTCGCGTGGTATTGGTCACTTGTGAACTTTGAAGTACCTGTTTCGCATATTGAGCAGCATTGGTCCAGTTCTCAATACTAAAATTGGAACGCATTAGGCCAAGCTTCGCGTTGAAGATCACTGCAGGTTTCGAGCTAGTCGTTTCCAATCGTTCGTAGAATGGAATTGCCGCTTCAAAATCCCCTTTATTGTAATAGTATTGGGCCGCTCTGGAAGCTGCGAACTCCGTGTATGAATTATTAGCAAGTTCCATTAATTTGCTGTAATACTCCATCGCTTTCTCTTTCTGAGCGGTAGCGAAATAAGACTCTGCCAAGTAATACAATGCGTCTACGCGGTAACGTCCTGATGGAAATTTCTCTACATACTTTTCAAATAATGGAATGGCAGTTGAAAAGGAGCTATCGCGATACGCTTCAATAGCAGGAGAATAGAATAAACCTTCCTGCTCTTCCGTGCTAATATTCGCACAAGCATACTGTGAGGCAAGGTCGGTTGCTTTTTCAGGTTGTTTCAGGGCGGCATACACATCCACCAGTCCGCGCACCACCTTTTCACACACATCGCGATCCTCGCCATGAGCAGATAAAATGGTTTTATATTCACTTTCCGCTTTAGCATATTCCCACTTCTTGTAGTAGATATCCGCGATCTCTATTTTAGAAGACACGACAAGGTCTGAATTCGGGTAATCGGTAACTACTTGCTCAAAATACCTCTTTGCTTTGTCCAGCTCCGAAATCGCTTTGTAACTCAGTGCGACTTCATATACTGACTGCAAAACATAGCGAGAGGTAGGGTAATTATTGATGATATCAAGTAAATGGGTGATCTTTTCCTGAATCTTATCAGAAAAACCGTATGTTTTTGCCATGTAATACAAGGCCTGATCTTCAAATCCGGCATGCAGATCAAGGGCCGATTGGTAGTGACGAATGGCATTTTCATTTTGCTTGGTCATGTAATACCCATCTGCTGCACGCATGAATCCGTCTGCCAGTTTACTTTTATTTTTTATCGGTGACTGCACATACATGCGGAACGCCTCTATCGAAAGGTCGACCTCTTGTTTCTTAAGATACGCATAGCCCAGATTGTAATAGGCGTCCGGCTTTAGTTCTTTGGCCAAAGGAAGGGCAACAACTTCCTTAAACAGTTTGATGGCCAGGTCCGTTTTATTCGATCTGAAATACGCATCGGCCGACCAGAATTTGTTTTTAACCGTTATTTCGGGATCCATTGGATACTTTTCAGACAACTCAAAGGAATTCAATGCCTTTGTATAATTTGCTTCCTGAAAGAATTTCACGCCTTGATTGAACGCCACCAGTTGATACGCCGATTTCAATTTGGAATCCTTCTGTGGGATTTTATCCAGACTCGCCAGCGCTTTTTCGTAATTATTGGTGGTAGTGTAGACATTGACAAGGTATTGATTCACATCGCTCTTACGTAAAGAATTCGGGTACTTTCGTAGGTACTCTTCAAGAGCAATGACGGCCTCATCATACGGGTTGATATCCAATTTGTAAGAAAGTACGGCATAATTGTACAATGCATCTTCCTGAAGTACAGGATCACCTTCCGTCTTTGCCGCTGCTTCGAAAGCAGAGCGGGCAGGAACCAATTTATTGAGTTTCAAGTACGATTCTCCCGCGTGGTAATAAGCCGTTTGACCTAAACTATCTTTCTCTCGGGACACCTTATCGAATAACTTGATCGCTTTTTCATATTGCCCACTTCGGTAATAGGCATAACCCAGAACGTATTCATCATCCCTGGTTGTATTTGCTTTTTCATAATATTCCTGCAAATAAGGAACTGCTTCATCAAATTTCGAAATACGATAGAACGCATCTCCGATCAAGTGATACATGTCATTTTTGTTGAACACATTGGCTGTGTCCAGTATAGTTGGCGCAAATTCAGTTACTTCCTGATACTTACCCTGCAAATACAATATCTGAGCAATGTAGTACGGTACTTTTCTTGAAAAACCTTCTGTAGACTGGAGTTTGCGGAAACCATCTAAGGCCGTTTGATAGGATTTATCTGTGTATGCGATATGACTGAAAAAATATAGTCCTGGCGCAGCGTATGGTGACGTGCCATCCTTCACATCATGAAAGGCGCTCCTTGCCTCAGGAAATCTTTTCTCCTGAAAATTGGCATAACCAAGCTTGAAAAGGTATTCGTCCCGATCCTCTGGTTCCACATCCTGTGACCGAAGTTTATTGAACCAAGCCAGCGCCTGAACAAAATCCTTTTTCTGATAGAAATACCTCCCCAGTTTAAACGCGATCTGATTTTTGTAAATGCTTTCAGGATAATTACGGTCGAAATTTGTAAGAAGTGTAACCGCATCATTGTTAAAGAGTTCGAGTGCCGACACCCCTTCATAATAAAGCGCCTTCACATACAATGGATCCTCTTCCTGATGATACTGATTTATAAAGTTTCTGAACTCGATACGCGCGGCGGCATATTGTTGTTTTTGAAAAAGCTCTTCGCCTCGGTAAAACTCCGCGTACGGACTGTTGTATTTTTCGGAAGTCTGACCAAAGGATGTCAGCGACAGAAATATCAAGATGATCGCGAATGCGCACTTCATACCAAACTACTTTTAAACAGGTAAAGTTAAATCGGGTTATCCCCGTCTTCCCATGTGGATTCAAAAGTTTTAAACCGAAATCTGTTAAGATAATTACAGAAAGTCGCTCCCTGGCGTATAACATTTTATGACCTTTACCATGCTAATTTTTAAAGTTGTGAGCAAAGTCATACATCTTTCGGGAGCACGCATCGATCAGCAGGCTTCTACGATTCTACAAGACGTCGATCTACAATTGAATGAAACTGAATTCATTTATTTGATAGGACGAACGGGAAGCGGTAAATCAAGTTTGCTTAAAACGATCTATGCAGAACTTCCTTTGAAAGAAGGAACGGGAGAAGTTGCCGGGTTTGATCTAAACAAGATGCGCAAAAAGGATGTGCCCATGCTAAGAAGGAAAATTGGTATCGTCTTTCAGGATTTTCAATTATTACAGGATCGTACCGTCTATGACAATTTACTCTTCGTTCTAGGAGCCACGGGATGGAAAGAAAAGCAGCTCATGGATAAACGCGCGAAAGAAGTATTGCAACTTGTAGGGGTAGAATCGAAGATCAATGCTATGCCTCATCAACTTTCAGGTGGAGAGCAGCAACGCGTTTCCATTGCGAGAGCACTATTAAACAAGCCAGCATTGATATTGGCGGACGAACCAACAGGAAATCTGGATCCGGAAACCTCAGAAGAAATTATGCGCTTGCTTTTGGCTGTTGCACGTGAAGAGAAAACCGCCGTGATCATGGCGACCCATGACATGAGAATGGTGGAGAAATTTCCAGGGAAAATTTACCGTGTGGAAAACGGAAAGGTTATTACAAATTAATTGTGAATTTGTATTCGCATAATGTGAACATCCTTCTTTGCTGAATAACGTAGAATATACGTTCCGTTTTTAATCTTTGTAGTATCCAGCACCTTGATACTATTTGATAGAGTTAATCTGCCACTCATATCAAAAAGCTGAAGGTTTTCAATAGTTTGATTCAATTCAATTATTCCCGATGCCGGATTTGCCACTTTAAGAATATAGCCCTCCTCTTTTTTTTCAATGTCTAAAGAGCAGCCGGGACTTGTGCTTGGGGTTATAAACAACTGTCCATCAATAATATACCAATTCTCCCACACGCCGTCAACCCCCTCAGTCCAGTTGCTCAGATCGAAGGTTTGTGTCCCATTCTGGGTGCCTTTCGCGTGGTAAACCTTTAGAGATGAGCCGGATCGATTCCACGTTAAAGGGGTAGATACCAAACATGTTTCAGGTGTCATGTCATTTAATTCACAATTTGGTTGAATGAAATAAATATCTTCATCGTAGGAGGGATAATCTCCATAAATTCTGCACATGCCATTCGTATCGATACATACTGAGGTATATTCTTCACAAGCAATCCCTCTTACCGGCAATCCACTATCTGTATAAACACGCGCCATGAAGACAACATGTCGACCTCTTCTATCGGGATTGTCGTAATGAGTATCAGTAATAACATCTTCAAGATATTTATTGACAATAAACCTCTCTGATGAAACCGTAATTGCCTGATCATATGGATCTGATAGAGCTGTTTGACTCGTTACTGTACCATTCTGTGCAGAGAAATATAACCCTCCTTGAATTGCCATTCCAGCACTTGTTCCACCAATAACTATTTTACGATCCCTTATAGCCAAATTGATTAAACTATCAATGGGAGTATTTCTCCAATATGTGATGTAATCCCATTGGTCTCCTCCCGCAAACCAGATACCCTCAGCATGTGATATCTTATTTTGAATGTAGGCCTCTTGTGACGAAGCGGGCGAATGACAGACAATCGTTTCAACGGAATTCACTGAAACACCTAATTGATTTAAAAGGTAATCGTTGTAGCCATCTGATCCGGTTGTTCTCAACACCAATATATCTCCACCATTGGCTTGTTGCAGAAACCAACGCATCGCATTATCGTGTTCTGTTGCCCCGCCCATGAGACACACTCCACCCTTTGACTGAGTTACCACATCTGTTTGGCCACCGACGAAATACGAGGTGTAGGTTTGTGCGCTAACTTTCGCAGAAAAAGCTAGAACGGCCGCCGGCAAAAACAGCTGAAAAAACAATCTATACATCTCCAGGCTTGGTGAATTTCACTCGGAATAATTTGACCCAATTCTTTCCGGTTAGATATGCCTCGCTTCCTTTAAATGCAATGCCATTAAGCACGTCCCCCTTCCCTTTACCATCTTTTACCAGACTTGTTGCATCGATCTCTGCAAGGACTTTCCCATTACGTGGGTCGATTACGGCGATTTTGTTGGTCATCCAAACATTCGCATAGATCAAATCATCCGCATATTCGAGCTCGTTCAGATAGGTAACGGGGCCCTGATGCGTGTAAACTTCTATTGTGCGCTGGATCTCAAAGGTTTTTGGATCACGGAATGTCAATCGCTCTGAACCGTCAGACATGATCAGAGACGTGCCATCATTGCACAATCCCCAACCTTCGCCGACATAATTCATTTCTCGCTTGAGCTGGAGTGTTTTTTTGTCATATACAAAACAGCGTTTCTCTTGCCAGGTCAACTGATAAAGATCCTCGCCCAAAATGGTTATTCCCTCTCCAAAACAGGTGGCATCCAGACCCATTTTTTTCGTTATTCTTCCTGAAGATAGTTCGACCTGAGCAACCATACTCTGCCCGCGTTGTCCCGTGCCTTCATACAACTGAGTTCCATCAAACTCCAGTCCCTGTGTAAAACTGGTAGGGTCATGCGGAAAAGACTGCTCAGACTGCGCCACCCAAACCTCCGGAACAACATCTGAAAGCACACGGACCATACGTTCATCCACAAACGTTTCACCACTCTTTAAAGTAGAAAGCAAGCGAACGGACCGTGTACCCAGGCCGTAAAAACCTGCGTTAAAAGGAAAATGAATCGTTCCTTTGGGATTATTCCATGTTTGAAAAACGCTGTCATTGTAAATCAGTTCCAGTTTAGCGATATCCGGATCATTTATAAGAACATCCAGCGTGATTTTTTCATCCCACTTAGTGGCAAGATTGTCTTTGAACGAAAAGGTTGCCGGAATTACGTCATCCTCTTCTGAGATTTCGTTGCCTGAGAACATTGGTCCAAGGACGAATGCCAAAATTGCTGCTGCAATAAGACCAAGAACAAGATATCTTTTCATTTTACTCATACCAATTTAGCTTCTGTTTCATCTGCATCGATTCCGTGATGAGATGCCGAATGAAGAACCTCACCATTCTTAAGTAAAATGATCTGCGGGGATTGATGCGCCACTCCCGTGCGACGTGCTATTTCATCGGAAAGATCTCGGAATGCAATAAGGTCCAGCAGATATGTCGGACAAACTTCCGAAGAAACATTCCAAGATCTGTTGAAACCGGATAATGCCATAGCAGAAATGTGGCAACGCGTACTGTGTTTAAAGATCAGTGTTGGTTGAGCAGAAGATAATATCTCCGCAAGTTGTTCATCGTTCTCCAATTGTTTCCAATCCATAGTTATTGATTTAATGAATTAGAATCCGCCTGTAAATTGCTTCAGAAAACGAATGTCGTTCTCCGAATAAAGACGCAAGTCATTCACACGATACTTCAATTGAGCAATGCGTTCGATCCCCATTCCAAAGGCAAATCCAGAATATACTTTCGAATCGATTCCACAGGCGTCAAGCACATTCGGATCCACCATGCCACAACCCAATATCTCCAACCATCCGCTGTGTTTACAAACATTGCAACCGGAAGCATTACAGATCGTGCACGAAACATCCACCTCTGCACTTGGCTCCGTGAAAGGAAAGTAGGATGGACGCATCCGAATCGTTGCCTTTTCACCAAACATTTCTTTAGCGAAATACAAAAGGGTTTGTTTCAGATCGGCAAATGATACATCTTTATCGATGTAGAGTCCCTCCACCTGATGAAAAAAGCAGTGCGCTCGGGCAGATATGGCTTCGTTTCGATAAACCCTTCCTGGTGAGATGGTTCGAATTGGTGGAGTGGAATTTTCCATGACACGAACCTGAACTGAACTTGTGTGAGTTCGTAAGGCCAGTTCCTTCTCTCCTTTTTCAATGAAAAAAGTATCCTGCATGTCCCTTGCTGGATGTTCAGGAGGAAAATTCAAGGCAGTAAAATTATGCCAGTCGTCCTCAATTTCGGGACCCTCCGAAACGGCATATCCAATTCTGGAAAAGATCTCAATGATCTGAGAGCGAACCAACGATAAGGGATGTCTTGAACCTATTGGTCGAGTTGCAGCCGGTCTTGAGAAATCGAGTTTCTCTGCTTTTGTACTGCTCGATTCGAGTCGCTGCTTGTTTTCATCAAAATACGCTTCAATTTCAGCTCGCAGAGCATTGACCAGCTGACCGGCTTCTCTTTTTTGATCACCAGGAACATCCTTAAGTGCACCAAAAAGATCTTTGATCAACCCTTTCGATCCAAGGAATCGAATACGGAACTGTTCCAATGCTGCGGCATCTTTCAAGTCCCAACCCAAAAACTCTGTGCGTATATTTTCTATGGTTTCTTTCATGAAATCAGCTTTTTAAAGCGAAAGATGTAACTTTTTAAGGCGGATGATTGTTTAGAAAAAGTCATGCACCCTTAGAAACATCGCGAAGGTAAGAAATTGCGATGCAATGTTGTTAAGGTGTTTTAAAATAAGTTTATCTTTGGGACGCACGAAATGATGATCATAGTCATGAAAAGAACCCTTGCTATGCTAATATTCTCCGGATCCATTCTTGGATCTATGGTGATTTTGGCTGGCTGCAAGAATGACGATCCCTCTGTTTTGAAGATCTTTGTTCGGTCTGCGAGTAACGAATTGCTTGAAGGTGCTCAAGTCGTAATCGTGGGAGATCCGGCTTCTAATCCACCGACAAACACCTATGTGGACACCCTTGTTACGAATGCTTCAGGCTATGCAGAGTTTAATATGGACACCTATTTTAATGCTGCCGGCGAAGACAACGGAACCGGATATTTTGACGTCATAGCAAAAGACAACACCAAAAGTGGTGCAGGTTACGTGCGTTGCAGAGTGCATTTAACGACCGTTGAAACCATATTTTTAATGAACTAACCCAAAAATCATGAATACTACATTTAAAAGAGTCTTGTTTTTCGCATTTATCGGAGTAATGGGCTTAGCGTTCTCTTCAGGATGCCGTAAGAAAGGAGATACGATTGCCATCATACATGTGAAAGATGTGGCCAGTCAACCTGTTTCAGGTGCACAAGTGGTGCTTTATGGAAAATCAACCACAAACCAACCTGCCAATGTGGTGCTTTACGACACGACCAATACCAACTCAGACGGTGATGCTGTGTTCAACTTCAATGATGTTTACCAGCTCGGTCAAGCGGGTGTGGCGATTCTGAATATTAAAGCGACGTTGAATGCCGCTGTAGGTGAAGGAATTATTAAAGTGGAAGAAGAAACCACCTCGGAAGAAACGGTTTTCATTCAATAATGATCCTGTTTAGAAATATTGAAACCACCTCTGGAAGGTGGTTTTTTTTTGGAAAAGATGGAATAAACGCTTCTTAATTTTAATACTATGAAATACATCCTATTACTACTGATCTGTGTAGCTATTAATTCCTGTGGCATTGTAAAGAATCAAGGATGGAAACTCCAACGAACGGATTCTAATGAAGTGACATCTAAAATGGAAGATTTTGAACAACACACACCTGCAGAAGATCTGTCTTTCAGTGACATTGCACAAGTAGAATTACGTTCGAGTTCATTGGAAAACTATACCGAGATCCAGGCCCCCGAAACGCTGCCTGTTGTAGAAAAGAGGCTCTCAACAAGCCCGCCCAAATACAATCCTTCTGACTTAAAGGAAACCACGCCTATCTTTCCAAAAAAAGAAAGAACGGAATTGGAAAAAATCCAGCGGTCTTTCAAACGGCAGGCGACTTGGTTTTTTGTTATGTCCATCATTTCCGGTTTTTTAGGTTTTGGTGTATACGATTTGGAAAACCTGCTCGCTGCATCTCCGCTTTTTCTTTTCGCAATTACCGGTTTAACAGCCTTTGTAATTGCTATTGTCATGATGGTAAAGGCGAAGCGTTTAAAA
This sequence comes from uncultured Flavobacteriia bacterium, assembly GCA_903928365.1. GTDB lineage: Bacteria > Bacteroidota > Bacteroidia > Flavobacteriales_D > Crocinitomicaceae > M0103. The sequence goes on along the minus strand of CAIYQV010000091.1, from coordinate 2,376 downwards.
AACGCTGATCAAAATGATGAAAACACGGATGTTCTCAATTATTTGAGGAAGATGAAGAAAACGGGATTTATAGGACTTATGATTGGACTAGGTATAGGGATTGCTTCCTTTATTGTATTGTTATTTTGGTTTTAGTTTCTTATAGTTTAAACATGATAGATCTCTCCTTCCTCCACAAGCGGCTCGCCCTTCATGCGAAGAAACAACTGAATTAACGCCACCACATCTTTTTCACAATAGATTTTAATCCGCTCCAAGGCGGAATCCTCGTAATAAACACGCGCTACGTCAGCACCCGAAATATCATCTTTGGGCGTGGGAATTTGGAACACATGACATAGCAAAGCAAGCGACGTATATGCTTTGTAATCGCCAAACTTCCATAACTCCATTGTATCGAAATGAGAAATTTCCCATGGTTTTTTGCCGGCAATATCCAATAAAGAAGGTAGCTGCATTCCATGGATCAGCATCCTGCGACAGATATATGGAAAATCGAACTCTTTGGCGTTGTGGCCGCAAAGTGCGAAATATTTGGTGTGACCATGCTCATCTAACAAACGCTTGAATTGCTTGAGTAGCGTTTCTTCATCGTCATGGTAAAAGGATTTGATCCGCATTTGTCTGCCGGTAGTTGTTTCGTTAATGAAGCCCACCGAGATACAAACGATCTTACCAAACTCAGCAAGGATTCCGGCAGTATCATTGTAAACATCCATGACTGTTTTATCGTCTTTGATCTTCGAGCGAGATTTCGCTTCAAACAGTTTCTTTCCTTCTTCGCTTAATTCGTCGTAATGATAGTATTGCGGTACGGTTTCAATGTCCAGGAACAGGATCTTTTCTAATTGTATTTTTTCGCGCATTTTTAAGTGATTATCTACTGAAGATACGCAAAAAATTGCAGAATCGGTTTTAATAAGGCAATTTTGTTCTCTCAGTTCAGCAGACACATATGGCAGAAGAACTTACACGTATACAGGGAACGCGACAAGAAATGTACAACGGACTTCTTCCGCAAATACGCTCTCTGGTGGAAGGGGAAACAGACCTTATTGCCAATCTGGCAAACATCTGTGCGGCGCTGCATGACGCCTTCGGTTTTTTTTGGGTGGGATTTTACCTTGTAAAAGAAGATGAGCTGGTACTCGGCCCGTTTCAAGGTCCGATTGCCTGTACGCGCATCCGAAAAGGCAAAGGTGTTTGTGGTAGTTCCTGGGAACAAGCAGCAAGTTTGGTGGTGCCGGATGTAGATCTTTTTCCAGGTCACATTGCTTGTAGTTCGTTATCGAGAAGTGAGATTGTCGTGCCTCTGCTGAATAAAAACAAAAAGGTCTGGGCTGTGCTGGATATTGACAGTACCGAACTCAACGATTTTAGCGAGATCGATCGCGTTGCATTAGAAGAACTTTGCCAATGGTTTTCAGAACGCTACTAACCTTTATTCTTGTTGCTCTGATAAGCAGTTGTGCACAGGTTGGTTTTCTGACCGGAGGTGAACAGGATGATTTGGCTCCAGAACCAATACGTTCACAACCCGAAAATGGAACCGTATCGTTTGCATCAAACCAAGTAACGCTGACTTTTAGTGAGTTTATTCAATTAAAAGATCCGCAACAAAATATTTTTATCGTACCGAATGATGCCAAGATCGATGCGAAATTGCACAAAAAAGAACTGACTCTATCCTGGAAGGATTCTTTGCAACCAAATACAACCTATGTCATCTATCTTAATGGCGCGGTGATAGATGCATCCGAAGGTAATGGAACACTCTTGAGTTATGTATTCTCCACCGGTTCGGTACTCGATACCCTTACACGCTCTTTCCGAGTGACAAATGCTACCACGAACGCCTTTGCTCCGAAAACTACGGTTGGACTATATACTGAGCGGGATTCACTCAAGCCTTTATATTTTGGTGTCACAGACGCACTTGGATTCGCAGAGATCCGCTATTTAAAAGAAGGTTTTTATTCTGTAAGAGCCTTTCAGGATGATAACAAGGACTTACAGGTAGGCGCCGCCGAGAGTCGCGGGTTCCTAAAGGATGCTGTTCAAATTAGTGATACAGCTACTGATACGTTAGCACTTCAATTATTTCCAGTTCTCCCTTCAAAATGGATCAGCCGTTTTGAATACAAAGCTCCGGGAATTCTTGAGTTGGAACTGGCACAACCATTAAAGGAGCCCCTTTTTACACTCAACGATCAATTGCTTGATTCACTGCATATTCGGAAAGTTAGCGAAACCCTTTACCGCATTATTCCCTCAGACAGTGTTCGGCAGTCAAATGAACTAACTTTACACTCCGGGCTTGTTTCTGATTCAGCCTCACTTCGTGTTTCGGCAAAAGAACGAATGGCACCGCTTCTG
>CAIYQV010000090.1 GCA_903928365.1 uncultured Flavobacteriia bacterium | reverse complement strand
TTTTGGGCTAGCTGGTGGTTCATTTCAATTGGCTTTGTTTTAGGCATCGCGTTAATATTCTGGATCATAAGAAAAAGAATTGAATCTGAAAGAAGAGAGCAAGTCCGATTGGAAATGAAGATCGCTGAGCGAACAAGAGAGATACGTGCCCAGAACGAAAAGATCGAAAGCCAGAAAAAACAGCTCGAAGAAGAGAAATCAAAAGTCGAAGAACAACAACGATTGTTGCAAATCGAAAAAGATAAGACAGAGAAGCTTTTAAAGAATATCATTCCTGCGGAGACCGTCGAAGAATTAAAGAACAAGGGAAAAGCAAGTGCCCGCGCCTATAAGGTAGTTTCGGTGTTATTTACGGATTTTGTCGGCTTTACTAAGATCGCTGAGCACATGGACCCTACGGAATTAGTAAATAAACTGGATGTTTATTTCAGGAAATTTGACGAGATCATCGTGTCCAACAATCTGGAAAAGATCAAAACGATAGGCGATGCGTATATGTGCGCTGGGGGCGTCCCGGTGCGCAACAATACCAACCCTATCGATACTTGTCTTGCGGCTCTTCAGATTCAGGAATTCATGCGTAAGCTGAAAAATGAGGCAATCATTAATAATACCGATTACTGGGACTTGCGTTTGGGAATCAATACCGGAGAGGTTACTGCCGGTGTGATTGGTAGTCAGAAGTTTGCTTATGATATCTGGGGATCGACCGTAAACCAGGCTCAACGTATGGAGATGCTTGGAGAACCCGGAAAAGTAACGATTACGGGAGCTACGTTTACTCACATCGAACCCTATTTTGAATGTGTGTTCAGGGGTAAGGTTCAATCGAAGAGCCGTGGATTGATCGATATGTATACGGTGGAGCGTATCAAGCCTGAACTTTCTAAAAACGGTGAAGGGATCTATCCTAACGAACGATTCCATCAGATTGTTAACCTGCACCACTACAGTTCGATCAATTACTACAAGGCCGAACGTCACATTATGCGCGTACTTGAAAAAGGCCTGTCCGAAAAACTCCATTATCATAGCATTGATCATACACGTGATGTGGTCAAGGCTGTCGAGCGAATTGCGTTGATGGAAGGGGTGACCGATGAAGGGTTGTTCTTATTGAAATCGGCAGCGACGTACCATGACGCCGGGTTTGTCGAAGAATATGACAAGAATGAACCGATTGGGGCTAGATTAGCTGAGGAAATCCTTCCAAAATACGGTTATACCGAACAGCATATTCAGACCATCAAAGAACTCATCTATGTGACCCAGATACCACATAATCCTAAAAACAAACTGGAAGAGATCATGTGCGACGCGGATCTGGATTATTTAGGAAGGGACGATTTTCATGAGATTGCAGATAAGCTTAGACGTGAATTGAGAGAGCATGGAAAGATCTCTTCTGACCGTAAATGGGACGAAATTCAGGTCATGTTCCTGGAGCAGCACAGATACTTTACGGATACATCTAAAAAAACACGCCAGGAAAAGAAAAACAAGAACGTCGAAGAAGTTAAATCAAGACTGGATCAAAACGAATACCTCGACTAATGAAATAGTGTCATAAAGAAAAAGGGGGCCGATTAAAATCGAAGCCCCCTTTTTTTATTTTGAATGATGTTTTTTCTAGCTGAACAAAACGCTTTGTCCGTAAGGAGAGTCAATCGGGTTTACAACCAATGCAGGAATCTTCGCGTCGTTTGTAATGATGTATTGCTCGTAGTTGGCTGTGATGGAACCAAGGAAATTACTCTTGTTTAAGTTCATGATAGCAATCAGATCGGCATCAATATTTACAGCGTGCTTCACTACTTCTTTGTCAAAACCACTTGTCGGAGCCAAGGTAGTTGTTACCTCAATCCCTCGTTCTGTAAAGAATTTGTTTGCAAATTGAATATTAGCTTTCACTTGATGACGCAGGAACTCATCTGTTTCGTCCGGGGTGATCACATGCACGCGAGATTTGAAATAGGTAGCAAGATTAGCTACAATCGCAAGTTTCTGCTTTGTTTCTTTGTTCAGGTCCATTGGAACAACGATGTCATCGTATCCTGTTTCCTTGATCCCTTTCTCTTGCACGATAATAAAAGGTACTGTAGAGCTAGTGATAACTTTCAACGCATGACTTCCGGTAATGTGTTGCCATCCATGCGCTCCGTGGGTTCCCATGAAAATAAGTTCTGCATGATGTTCTGCAGCGAATTCACCGATATCCTCAAAAATACTTCCCATTCGGACCGTAGGGATCAAATCCACACCATCTGAAGCATGCGCAGAAATGATTTCCTCCAGTTTGGATTCAGCTTCACGAATGCTTTTTTCTTTTGAAACAACATGTAATACATATACTTGTGCTCCAAGCGGTTTAGCTGTTGCAATAGCGTGACGGAGAGCATTATCTGCTACTTCGGAAAAGTCGTGAGGAACGATGAAGGTCTTTTTGTCCATAAAGGCATTTATTTCTGGTTTCAGGATGCAAATGTAATAATAAACATTTTTTGTATTTTAACCTAACGATTCTTTTTCATTACCAAATAGTTTCGTTGGGTACGAACTAACTAAATTGTAACTTTGAATCACTCATTTTGACCTATGCCTATAATCGGAAAATTGATAAAGAAAACGACTGCGATTGCCTACAAACGGAATTTCAATAAAGGCAAAGAATATGTCAATCAATTGAAGACGCTGGAACAACTGTTAGAGAAAGCCGAATGGACGTCCTTCGGTCAGAAACATGCTTTTTCAGTGATCCGAACGTCAGAAGATGAAGTTGAAATGTATCAGCAAAAGGTGCCGATTACAGATTACGATAAATTTTATAGGGAATGGTTGAGGCTTACAATCGCAGGGGAAAAAGATCATACCTGGCCAGGAAGAATTAAACATTACGCCTTATCGTCCGGCACAACAGGTTCTCCCAGCAAACGTATTCCTGTGACAGACGAAATGATCCGTTCGTTTCAGAAAACAGGATTGAAGCAGATTTCTATTCTTCATGAGTTAGACCTACCTGAAACCTTCTTTGCGTCCAGCATGCTAGCGGTAGGGGGTTGCACAAAACTGACAAGGAAAAAAACGCATATAGAAGGGGATCTTAGCGGGATTCTTAAAAAATATACCTCCTTTGTGGTTACGCCTTTTGCCAAACCTGGAAACAGGATTGCCGGCATCAAAGACTGGAATACCAAGCTCGAAAAAATGGTCGAAAAAGCGCCCGATTGGAATATTGGGATCATCATGGGTGTTCCTAGTTGGTGTATCATGCTTATGGAAAAAATCGTTGAGCGTTACAGCTTGAATAACATACACGACATCTGGCCCAATCTGGAGGTGTATGTACATGGAGGCGTGTTTATGAAACCGTATGTTTCGCGGTTGGAGAAAGTCTTCGGTAAACCGGTTCATCTGCTCGACACGTATCTGGCAAGTGAAGGATATTTTGCTTATCAGCAATCCGTTCAAAACGAAGGGATGCGGTTATTACTAAATACGGGCATCTTTTATGAGTTTGTTCCCTTCAACAGTGACCATTTTGATGATGAAGGCAACCTGAAGGACACCCATACAGCGTATACGCTAAGCGAAGTAATGGAAGGCGTTGATTATGCCTTGGTAATTAGTACAAATGCCGGTCTGTGGCGCTACATGATTGGAGATCTGGTTCGATTTATTAACATAGAAGAGAGAGAAATAAAGATTACCGGCAGGATCAAACAATTTTTAAGTCTTGCGGGGGAACATCTTTCGCTTGATAATATTCATTCGGCGATTGATAAAGTTTCAGAAGAACTGTCCTGTACGGTTTCTGAATTCTGTATTGTGGCAGACCAGGAAAAAATGTACCAGCAATGGTATTTTGGGACATCTGATAACGTAGCGCCTGAAAAACTGATGAATGCCATTGATCTCGAGCTATCCCGCATCAATGATGATTATGCTTCTGTCAGAAAACACACATTAAATCAACCCGTTGGAAAAGTGCTTCCGGCTCAATCCTTTTATGATTTTATGGAGTCCATCGGAAAGGCGGGTTCTCAAAATAAATTTCCGAGGGTCATGAATGCGCAACAGACAGAAAAATGGCAATCCTTTTTATCAGGAAAGGGGCTTTAATTCTTTTGTTTTTTTGGCAAGTCTGTTCTTGTACAAGGCATTCAAAACGATTACCAGCACGATAAGGCCAGAACCGAGGTAAAAATCAGTGCCAAGCACTTCATCCTCATGAAGGATAAAAATGGCAAGTAAAATGGTATAAACAGGTTCAAGATTTACGCTCAAAGAAAAAGTGAACGCCCCAAGTCGCTTGACTACTTCGATAGAGATAAAAAAGGCTACTGATGTGCAAACTATTCCTAAAAACAGGAGCCATAGTACATCTGAGGTGGTCATTTCAAACAATTCGGAATTCATTCTTCCCGCAAACAGCATATAGATCGTTACGAAAACAAGCGCACTTGATAATTCATAAAAGCTCATTTTGTAAGGCTGTACATCCTGAGACATGCGCGCATTGAACACAGAGAACGTAGCGGCAAGCAGCGCAGACAACAAACCGTATTTTAATGCCTCGATTTCCTTCGCGCCAAAATCAGAAGACACGAAGTAGATTCCGTATATAACAATCAGCCCCATTAAGAATTCAAAGATGGAAAAACGGCGTTTCATGACGATCGGTTCCAGCCATGTAACGTGAAGAGTGGTGGTAGATAGGCACAGGATTCCAAGGGAAGCAGTTGATAGTTCAATAGCCTTGTAGAACGTCATCCAGTGTAAGGCAATCACTACACCCGTGCCACATAGTTTTAAAAGTTCCATGCGCGATGCTGTGCGAAGACTTCGTTTGGTGAAGAACAAAAACAAACCCAATCCGCTAACAGCGATGAGCACCCTGTGCCACACGATGATGTAAGCATCGAGATGAATCAGTTTTCCCAATATACCGGTAAAGCCCCATACAAAAATGATGAGGTGTATTAGGATGTGGTATTTGAATTTTGAATTCATGGTAAAAAGAAAAAGCGGAAAAACCGCCTTTCAAGTTATTTGGATTTTTTAATGGCCTTTTTTCGTTTTTTATCAAGCTTGTCCTGGTCTTTGTCAAGCTTTTCGTTCTTTTTATTTAGTTTCTCTTGTTTTTTCTGCAGCTTATCGATTTTCTTGCCTTTTTTCATTTTTTCATCGATGTCCTTCTGCTCTTTTTTTAATTCTTTTCGCTCTTTATCGATTTTATCCTGCTCTTTATCCAGATCGGATAATGTTTCTTTTAACTCTTCGGCAGCTTCTTTTTTCTCATCAGCTACTTCTTGTTTCTTGTCTGCTTCTTTTTGGTCTTTCTCTGCCTCTTTTTCTTTTTGTTCGGCTTGTTTTTCGTCTTTCTCTGCATCACGCTTAGCCTCTTGTTCTTTCTCCTCTTTGCGCTCTTCTTCTTTTTTTGCTTCTTTTTCACGTTCTGCCTTTTCTCTTGCCTCATCTTCACGTTTTTCAGCTTCGCTTCGCGCATCTTTGGCTTTTTCTTCTTGTTCTTTAGCCTTCTTCTCTGCTTCGGATTTTTCTTTTTGTTGCTCTTTTTGTTTTTCTTCAGCTTCTTTTTTGGCTTTTTCTTCTTGCTCCTTAGCACTTTGAACTTTCGCATTTTCTAAAGCTTTTTCACGAGCTTCAGCTTCTTCTTTGCGCTGTTTTGTTTCTTCTTCGCGCTTTCTGCTTTCCTCCGCAACGCGCTCTGATTCTTGCTTTTTCAAACGTTCTGCTTCCTCCTGTTGCTTCTCAGCAGCGGACCGTTGCTGATCTGCCGCAGTTTGTTTTTCTTGTGCTGACTTATTTTTTTTCAGCGGCAGCTCGCTCTGCTTCTTCTCTTTCTTTTTTAAGCTGTTCCTGAGAGGCCGCAGCTTTTTCTTTATCCGCAGCGTGTTGCTCTGCTTCTCGCTCGTAATTCGATGCTTTTTCTTCGCTTTTAGCCGTTTTATCTTCTGCTTTAGCCACTTTTTCAGCAGAATTTGATGCAACTACTTCTGCTGATTGAGTTCTGCTTTTTACCGGCACGGCATAAGTTAAACCATTTTCGAGTACAAGATCCGAAAGAGAGCCATCGCGATACATCGCATGCGTCACCTGGATACTTACCAGTTGTTTTCCATAAGTTGGGACACTGATTAACGCCTTTCCTGATGCATCCGTTGCGGCAGCACCGATCGTAATCCCGCCTACCTTGGTTACAAGTTTTACCATGGCGCCCGATACTCCTTTGCCATCACAAGAAACGCTGACATTGACTGTTAGGGCTTCCTTAACCGCGGAAATGTTACTTTTTGCCTGCAATGGATAGCTATGCAGGGATGCCAGAAGGATAAGGCAATAGAATACGAAGTGTTTTTTCATGGATTTTTGTTTTAACGTGGTTAAATATACGACAAATGTCATTTTTCCCCCGGCGCGTGACAAAAACAATTCCATAAATGAACTAATTTTAGCCTATGCAATTCAGTGATGTAGTCGGGCTAGAAGAACAAAAACACGTTCTGCGCAACGAAGTGATGAATGATACCGTGAGTCACGCAAAATTGTTTTTGGGCAAGTCCGGTCATGGAGGATTACCATTAGCGTTGGCATACACGCAATTTTTATTTTGTAAGAATCGTACAGAACAAGATAGCTGTGGTGTTTGCGCGTCTTGTTTGAAGGTGAAGCATTTTCAACATCCAGACCTACATTTTTCCTTTCCTGTGGTTCAGTCGTTGGGAAAGACATCCGATCTTTTCCTCCAAGATTGGCGAGAACAACTGAATGAAACACCCTATTTTTCATTGAATGAATGGGTTCGACGTGCGGATGAAAAGGAACGGAAACCCATTATTTCCACGGATGAAAGTCAGGAAATTTTAAAAAAACTCAGCTTAAAATCCTTTGAAGGCGGGTACAAGGTGATGATCATTTGGAAAGCAGAAGAAATGAATGCTGCTTGTGCAAACAAATTGTTGAAGATTCTGGAAGAACCAACAAAGGACACGGTATTTATTCTTTTAGCAGAACAGCAGGAGCAAATGCTACCAACGATTGTTTCTCGAACTCAAACAACGCGAATGCCACGGATCGATGCAGATCATGTCAGGGGTTTTCTTCGCGAAAAAGGGGTGAAAAACACTGATTTAGAAGCCTTGGTGGCACGGGCAGAGGGGGATCTTGTGGTTGCTAAAGAATTACTTGATCTGCAGGGAGATCAGGCAGAGCTGAGGGATCAGTTCATTCAGTTGATGCGTGTGTGCTATAAAAAAGATGTGATCCAAATGTTGGACTGGGCAGAAAATACAGCAGCAATAAACAGGGAACGTCAAAAATCTTTCCTGGAATATGCCTTGCATATGTTCAGACAAAGTCTGCTAAAAAATTACACGCAAGATCAGTTGACGCGTGTTTCGAATGAGGAAGAGTCCTTTTTACTGAATTTTTCAAAGTTCATTACAGGAAACAACATTTTTGATTTTACCAAAACGTTCAACGACGCACACTACCACCTGGAGCGTAATGCCAATCCAAAGATTCTTTTTACGAGCGTATGTTTTAAGGTGATGAGGTTTATCCATCACGCGTAATACTCATTTGTTGATCTGAAAATTAAATTTCGTGGACAATGCTTTCTGAACAAGGTTGAAGTGGCTCATCTCCGCTTCATAATGCTGATCAAGAAAGGCTGCTCTCTGGTCTATTTCCGCCTGATCAGCTTCTGTTCGATTGGTATTGAAGATCCTCCCAAAAAATTGAGGTAATTCACGTTTAGAAATCATTGAAAAATGGTTTACAAACCCCTTTGCTGATTCACACAGTGTGCTGTCATTTTTGTAAGGCTGTACGTTTTGCAAACGTTCTAACACGCGATTTGAAACGGCGAAAAGAGTATCACAAGCTTTTAAACCATCCTCTTCGTTCGTTGAGTTGTTGAGCGCGTTCGAATAGTGCTGATCTACTTCATTTACCTGATCGATAATGTAATCATTGTATTCTACAACATCAGAAAAAGACTTTCGGGAATCTTTGTTTCCACAGGATTGAAATAAAAACAATCCAGCTAGGAGAAAAAACGGAAGGGATTTAAGCATTCAAAGGTTTTTCGGAAAGGTAATACATTTAATCTTCCATTTGAGCGCAGTGCGGTATTTTTCGGTCACACATAAAAAGAGACTCTTAAAAGCGGAGAATGATTATTTTTGTTCCAAATGTATTAACTATGGGATGTTCCTCTTGCAGCAGTAACGGTGGTACACCGAAAGGCTGTAAAAACAATGGAACCTGTAGTTCTGGCGGATGTAATAAACTAGAGGTATATGATTGGCTGGCGAATATTGCTTTGCCAGGCGGACAATCACCTTATGACATAGTAGAAATTCGGTT
>CAIYQV010000089.1 GCA_903928365.1 uncultured Flavobacteriia bacterium | reverse complement strand
TCCGGAAAGTGGATCATGCGTGAAATAAAATTTACCGGTGTAGGTAAAAATCGTAAGCGCCTGCGATTGAATGACGTGGTGACTTGGACATATTCTCCAATAGAGCAGGGAGAAGCAGTGACCCAGACGGTTATTCGCCGCAAATTGTATCGTTCAGAGTCTTACATGGGAAGTCCGTTCGACTTTTCTCCTAAATACTCGGTTACCTTTAGCCCCTCGAAGATCTATGAACTGAACTACCCGGAAGAACCAGACCTGGAACTGGAAGAGGAAAAACTTACCTCCTATGATGGGGAAGAGTATGAAGAGGAATATTACGAGGGAGAAGAATATGAAGAATATTTCGATGAAGGAGGAGATTACAGCGCTGAAGCGGATCCCTTCGAAGAATTTAAAAACCTGGTTTACGATGAAGAAAAGGGTGTATCTATTCCCGTTGCAAAACTCATCGACAGTCTGGGGATTCGATTCAAATATGACGGAATCTATGAAAAGAGATATCCCAACGGACAGTTAATGGTGCGTTACGAGTTCAAGGATGGAAAATTAGTGAAAGAAGACACCATTTTCTGGGATAACGGAAATCCATATGATGTGATTCTTTTTAATTCCGATTCTTCGCAGTATTTACAGACAATATATGATTACAATGGGAAAAGATACCAGGAGATTGTATATGATCAGAAAGGAAATTTTGTGCGGGTCAATTTTAGACCGGAACGTATCAAATCCTTTATGATATCGGATCTTAAAGTAACCGATGACCCGGATGACCGCTTCTTTTTTTACGATCATCTTGATACATTATCCAGTGAGTTAAAGGATTCTTTGTTGATCTTCCGTTCATGGTTCAAGGAGGATACCAGTATGTTATACTCCAGGTATTACAATCCGGTTGATCGAATGCTCCGTTATGAAACATATAGTATTACAGGAAAAAACACGCTGCGCGCTGAGTTGGAATTCAGTGAGAACTTTGAAAGCTGGAATGGTAAAAAATGGTACACGTTTGGCGAACTTACCCTTCAGTCAACGGCTTCTGCTGCCTTGTACGAATACTACGAAAAAGACTCTATTCCGCAACAAATGATGAATCAGTACGATGAGATCTATGATATTAATCAGGATCAGGTATTGTATCAAAAGGAAAAACCTTTTACTGGCGAATTAACATTAACGACCAGTACCAAGAAACTGAAAATAGCAGGAAGTAAACACCTCCATATTTCACTTCCGAGGATGAAGTACGACGAGAAAAAACACAAAGACCTTGAGCGGTATCGTGAAAAAGGCAAATTAAGCAACAAGTTTCTTTTCGGTGTGATCGATGCGTCAGAGTTGGATGAAGAATTTTCCGAAACCATCTTTGGTAATCTTCTGGGAGGCTTTATTCCAACGATTGAGTATCCTTATTCTTATGATGGTTATGATGAGTTTGGTGGTGAAATTGCGATCCGTGAATCGAAACGAAGTCCGTTTGTGAAAACCATCCAAGGCTCCTTCCTGGAGGGAAAACCTCAGGGTGACTGGAAGGTATACGACCAGTTTGGAAAATTGCTTTATTCCATGAATTTTGAGAAGGGAGTTCTTAATGGCCCATACAAAGAGTTTGATACCAAAGAGCCGGAAGAAAGGTATAATGATCCGTATGAAGAGGAGTTATCCAGTTTATTGAAGGATTCCTTTCCAAAGAGAAAAACACATTATCTGTACAGTTCGACAGATTATAAAAATGGATTCGAAAATGGTAAATACACCCGTTTCAATTGGTACGGAGGAATTGAAGAAGAGGTGAATTACCAGGATGGATTTGCTCAAGGACCTGCCTTTGAAAGAAATAAGTTGGCTTACACCAGTCTGAATTACAAAGACGGTGAATTGGATGGGTATGTAAAAACCTATTTAACGTTGAATGGCACTGACTCGACGCTCTTGTATGATCTGAATTTTCAGAATGGATTGTTACAAGGTGAGTCCAAGGCGTATCATTTAAGCGGACGACTTGCCAAACGCGGCTTTTTCCTAAACGGAGATCCGATAGATGATTACGAAGCGTTTGATACCCTGGGTTTCAGATACCACTATGTGAAATTCCATTTTGGCTTTCCGGTAGAGGAGAAGATTTGGGAGGAAAATGAACTGAGTGTTCGCTATATGTTCGACTGGCGTGATTCCATCTATTTTCAACCATCAGACATTACTTCTACTCAGAGTTTGGATCGCGTACTCGCCAACCTCGGAATTGGAAGCGATTACTACCAACGTCCTTATTTTGGCAGGCCCAGTCTTGTGAATAAGCAAGGAATCGATTACCACATTACCAAATATTATCCGAATGATACCATTGCGAGAGACGGACAAGTCAGTTCGGGTAAAAAGGTTTCATGCTGGAAATACTATAGTTACGAAGGTGAATTCCTTTATGAAGCAGATTATTTTGATACGATCATCAAGGTGAACGATTCCATTCAATTTAAGGCTAAAGGTATTCTGACGGATTATGATCGTTTAGGCCGCAAGCTCAGCGAAAGCTACATCATTGAGAAATTTGAGAAATACGATTGTTCACATACCGACCACTATGAGATTCGTCAACTCATGACGATCTGGCAGGGTAAGGATTCTGTTGATCGAATGAATGGGTATGTAAAGAACTATTACGATAACGGTGTGCTTCAGAACGAAGGTAGGATGAAAGATGGCTTGCCAACCGGGATTTGGAAGTTCTATGATCCTTTTGGCAAACTCAATCAGGTCGGTACTTACGTGATGGGAAAACGTGATGGACGCTGGTTGGGAGGTGACCTTTCCAAAACCAAGTACCTAGGAGATATTTGCCTGAATCCAAATCTTCCCCACTTGGAAGAAGAATTGAAGTACAGAGAAAAACAGCTCGACATTGTGATCACGAACTACCATCTCGGGAAAGCCCTCAATAAAGAGTTCTATGATGTAGATCTGAACGAATACGAAGAGGAAGAAGATGACTCTACGGAAGAATAGTCCGAAGAGATGATTACTTTTGTTTACCAAGCTTTTTAAAATGGTTCAACTAAAAAAATATACGGTATTGCCTGAGGGGGAGTCTGTGGTACTTATCCTCGATAAAAAATCCAAGATTCCGAGTTCTCTGGGTGCAGAGTTAAAAGAATCCGTTAAGACATTTCTTAAGTCGGAAGACACTTTTGAGTACTTCAAAACAGCGAAGGGATCCTGTTATTTGGTCAAGTCAGAGCAAACACACGAAAAATTGCGTCTTGCCGGCAACAAGGTATATTCCCTTGCGGCCAAAACAAATGCCATCTATATTTGGGGAGATTCCGCTGCGGCGATCTACCTTGCTGAAGGAATGACCTTATCCTCTTATCAGTTTCTTCCTTATTTTTCGGATGCTTCGAAGCGAAAAAACAAACTGGAAAGCATCTTTCTGCCGGAGGAGGTTTCTGATAAGAAAGTGAAAGAACTGGAGTCGATTCAGAAGGCTGTATTTTGGGTACGTGATCGCGTGAACGAACCTGTTTCTCATTTGAATGCAACACAGCTCGCACAGCACATCGAAGTGTTGGGTCAAGAAGCAGGATTTCAGGTTCAGGTACTCGAAAAAACACAGATTGAATCTTTGAAGATGGGAGGTTTGCTTGCAGTGAACAAGGGTTCCATCGATCCGCCGACATTCACCATTTGTGAATACAAACCTGCCAAACCGATCAATAAAAAACCGATCGTATTGGTTGGAAAAGGAGTAGTGTATGACACCGGTGGATTGAGCCTTAAGCCTACTCCTGGTTCCATGGATGTAATGAAAAGCGACATGGCTGGAGCAGCGACCGTGGTAGGCGCTCTTTATCTTGCTGCTCTGCAAAAACTAAAAGTACATTTGGTGGTATTGGTTCCTGCCACCGACAACCGTCCAGGGGGGAATGCGTATGCCCCAGGAGATGTGGTCACGATGTTCAACGGGAAAACTGTGGAGGTATTGAATACGGATGCAGAAGGACGAATGATCCTTGCTGACGCGCTTTCTTATGCAGAGAAATTCAAACCGCAATTAGTAATTGATGCCGCTACTTTGACGGGTGCAGCTGTACGCGCTATAGGAACCAAGGCATCCATCATTATGGGGAATGCCAATGACTCTTATTTTGATCAATTGGAAAAGGCAGGGGAAGAGGTTTACGAACGTGTAGTACGTTTTCCTTTCTGGGAGGAATACGGTGAAGAAATGAAGTCGAAGATCGCTGATCTGAAGAATATCGGTAGTGGCAATGCCGGAATGATTACGGCGGGAAAATTCCTTGAGCACTTTGTAGATTCTCCATACATTCACATGGATATCGCCGGGCCATCCTGGTTGGATGCAAAGGAAGATTACAAAGGTCAGGGAGGGACAGGAAGCGGTGTGCGTTTACTCTATAACTTCCTGAAAAAACAGAACTAATGGAAAAGGAAAAAGAGCAGCTTCATACGACACCTGTGAAAGTGGGGATTTCTATTGGAGACATCAATGGGATCGGTCCGGAAGTGATCATCAAGACTTTTAGAGATTCACGGATCTTGCAGGATTGCACACCGATTATTTATGGTTCTACAAAGGTGTTCGCGCACTACAAAAAGGTATTGGACGACCAGGAATTTAATTATCAATCGTGTAAGACAGCAGAGGAAGCTCAGAGCCGAAAAGTGAATGTCGTTAATTCCTGGACAGAGGATGTAGAGATACAGATGGGACTTGCCACCGAAACGGGGGGCTCATGTGCATTTCAGGCGCTGGAACAAGCTACACAGGACCTGGCTGCAGGAAAGATCGATGTTTTGGTAACAGCTCCAATTTCTAAAGAAGCCATGGGTAAAACGGGTTTCAGATTCCCTGGTCATACCGAGTACCTTGCCGATCTTTCAGGAGTAGACGATGCATTGATGGTGATGGTTTCGAGTAATTTGCGAGTGGCTTTGGTCACAACGCATATTGCATTGAAGGAAGTTAGCACCGCGCTTTCGAAGGATAAAATCCTAAAGAAGATTCGATCGTTTGAAGCATCCTTGAAAAAGGATTTCGGGATCGTTCGACCAAAAATTGCGGTATTTGGTTTGAACCCGCATGCAGGGGAAAACGGAAAAATGGGAACTGAAGAACAAGAGATCATTACCCCTGCTGTGAATGCAGCTAGAAATGAAGACATTCTTGCATTCGGACCGTATCCTGCGGATGGTTTTTTTGGGTCTTCATCACGGACTAATTATGATGGAATCCTGGCAATGTACCATGATCAGGGATTGACCGCCTTCAAAGCGCTGGCATTTGATGATGGTGTGAATTTTACTGCTGGATTACCCATAGTTCGAACTTCTCCGGATCATGGAACTGCTTTTGACATCGTGGGACAGAACAAGGCGTCCGAGAATTCGCTCAGACAGGCAATCTATACTTCAATGGATGTTTACCGCAGTCGGAAATTCATTCGGGAGATCCACTTGAATCCGTTGCAAAGTGCACCTCGCGACAAGAGAAAAGCGGGTGAAGAGGTGGAGTAGTTCAAGCACTGGAAGGAAAAAAATGGAAGATATGAACATGGTTTCGTTTAAAATACTAACTTTGCCCTCCAATTTTTGCTCATTTTGAAGTCAAAAAGAGACTATATTATCCCTTTTGTTGGCTTGAAAGTGGGATTTCACGAGTTTGAGTTTGAGATTCGTGATACGTTCTTTGAGGAGCTCGAGTATTCCATCATTCAGAAAGGGAATGCTCATGTGAAGCTCAGGCTTGAAAAAAAAGAAACCATGCTTATCGGGGAATTTTCCGTAAGCGGTTTGGTTTTCACTTCATGCGACCGATGCAACGATCCTGTGGAAGTGCCTGTGAATGGCTCTTTTCGCTTGATCTACAAGTTTGGTGATGAAGTGAGTGATGACGAGACATTGATCGTGCTTCCTGATGAGGCGTATGAATTAGATGTCCGTCAGAACATCTATGAGCTGATAACCGTATCTCTGCCTGCCCGTTTGGTTCATCCAAAAGGAGAATGCAATGAGGAGATGCTGGAGTTGCTCCAAAAGTATTCGGGTCGTTCAGAGGAGTTGAATGACGATGAATACTGGGATGATGAAGAAGAAGATGAAGATTGGGAAGACGACGAAGAAGATGATGACGATGATCCGATAGATCCTCGATGGTCAGCATTAAAAAATTTGAATTAAAACGATATAAATAAAGTAAAATGGCACATCCTAAACGAAAAATTTCGAAGACTCGCCGTGACAAGAGAAGAACACACAAAAAAGCGATAGCAAACAACATCGCTACGTGTCCTACTACAGGTCAGCCGCATTTGTTCCACCATGCTCACTGGCATGAAGGAAAACTGTATTACAAGGGGAGGGTAGTTGCAGAGAAAGAAGTAGCAGTTTAAGTACAAAACTAAACGCTGCTGCTGCATGAAGATCGGTATTGATATTCTTGGCGGCGACTTTGCACCGGATGCTAATTTGTCCGGAGCTGTGCTAGCCAAAAAAGAACTTCCCGGCGACGTCACACTTGTGTTATTAGGCGACAGAGATCAGATCTCTAGTGGCCTTTTGTCGTTGAATGCAGATCCGGCTGATTATGATATTGTTCATGCACCTGATGTGATCACAATGCATGACCATCCCACAAGAGCCATTCCTCAAAAACCGAACAGTTCGATAGCTGTGGGCTTTGATCTTCTTTCAAAACAAGAGATCCAGGCATTCGCGAGTACAGGAAATACTGGTGCAATGCTGGTTGGAGCGATCTACAAGATCAATACCATTCCCGGAATCATCAGGCCTTGTATCACTTCCACACTGCCTGCAATAGATGGGTCGAAGTCGATTCTGTTGGATGTAGGCTCGAATGCTGATTGTAAAGCAGATGTGCTGTATCAATTTGCCGTTCTTGGAGCCTTGTATTCTAAAAAAGTGTACGGTGTTGAGAAGCCGAGAGTGGCTTTGTTGAATATCGGTGAAGAAGAATCCAAGGGAAATCTTTTGACGATCGCTGCCCACAAGTTGATGGCCGAGTCAGATGAGATCAATTTTATTGGTAACTTAGAAGGAAGAGACCTATTCTTTGGGAAGGCAGATGTCATTGTTTGTGACGGGTTTACCGGAAACGTTGTTCTGAAAGAAGCGGAAGGAATCTACACGTTGATGCGTAAACGAGGTATTCGTGATGAATATTTTGACCGTTTCAACTATGAAAATTACGGTGGAACACCTATCCTGGGTGTCAAAGGAAATGTGATCATTGGTCATGGTATTTCTAATGATATTGCAGTGAAAAATATGATATTGCATGCACATGAAGTGGCCCGTTCCGGGTTAACTCAGAGTGTCAATGAGGCATTTAGTTAAGAAGAACATGAAGAAAATTACAGCAGCGATTACCGGAGTGCAAGGCTATGTGCCGGATACGATCATGTCGAATGAAGATCTTGCGAAGATCGTGGACACATCGGATGAGTGGATCACCTCTCGCACCGGGATCAAAGAAAGAAGGATTCTGAAAGAAGGAGCATCTTCTGATATGGCTGCTGCTGCCGCAAGACAACTGTTGGACAAAATGGGGATCGATCCTCTGGAAATCGATCTTGTGCTTGTGGCAACCGTTACCCCGGATTACCCTTTCCCTTCCACTGCCAATGTCGTTTGTGACAAGGTGGGTATGACCAATGCGTGGGGTTACGATTTGATCGCTGCTTGTTCAGGATTTATCTATGCGCTTTCTACAGGAGCTCAGTTTATTGAAACAGGTCGTCACAAAAAAGTGTTGGTTATCGGTGTAGATAAAATGACTTCCATTCTTGACTATCAGGATAGAACGACATGTGTAATCTTTGGAGATGGCGCCGGAGCAGTATTGCTGGAACCAAATGAAGAAGGTTTGGGAGTGCAGGATTTTATCCTTAAAAGCGATGGTTCTGGAAGACAGTATTTGATTCAACCAGGCGGTGGTTCAGCCAATCCTCCTTCTCACGATACGGTAGATCAACGTTTGCATTTCGTGAAACAAGAAGGAAAACAAGTTTTCAAGTTTGCGGTAACAAATATGGCCGAAGTATCTGCTGAGATCATGGAAAAGAACAACCTTTCCAGTGAAGATGTAGATTGGTTAGTGCCGCATCAAGCCAATTTGAGAATCATCGATGCAACCGCTGACCGTATGGGATTGTCAAAAGAAAAGGTGATGATCAACATTCAGAAATATGGAAATACAACCGCTGGAACATTGCCACTTTGTCTCTGGGATTATGAAAATCAATTGAAAAAAGGTGACAACCTGATCCTTTCAGCTTTTGGTGGTGGATTTACATGGGGAGCGGTGTATTTGAAATGGGCATACGACCCTAAATAATAATTGCTAATTTTACAGACCAAATAACTCAACTCATTATGAATCTGAACGAAATACAAGATCTTATCAAATTCGTTGCTAAATCAGGCGTAAGCGAAGTAGAGATCGAACAA
The DNA here is from genome assembly GCA_903928365.1 of uncultured Flavobacteriia bacterium. GTDB lineage: Bacteria > Bacteroidota > Bacteroidia > Flavobacteriales_D > Crocinitomicaceae > M0103. The sequence goes on along the minus strand of CAIYQV010000089.1, from coordinate 10,177 downwards.
AAAGATTTCAAGATCATTATTAAATCTGAGCAAAAATCAAAGGGTTCTGACCAACCGATCTTTGTTCAGGCAGCTGCTCCTGCCATTGCGGCACCAGCACCTGTAGCGGCAGCTCCGGCTCCTGCAGCAGCTCCGGCTCCTGCAGCTCCAGCGGCAGCAAGTGATGATTCAAATTATATTACCGTTAAGTCTCCTATGATCGGAACATTCTATCGTTCCTCTGGTCCGGACAAAGATCCGTTCGTAAATGTGGGCGATTCTGTTGCTAAAGGAAACACGATTTGCATCATTGAAGCAATGAAGTTGTTCAACGAGATCGAATCAGAAGTAACAGGAAAGATCGTGAAGGTATTGGTGGATGATGCGTCACCGGTAGAATACGATCAGCCTTTGTTCCTCGTAGATCCGGCTTAATCCAGGAATTGAATTTTTGAGAGGCTCTGTTTCATCAGGGCCTTTTATTTCTACATCTATAAACCATAGTGTATGTTTAAAAAGATCTTAATTGCCAACAGGGGGGAGATCGCTTTACGCGTTATCAGAACCTGTAAGGAAATGGGTATTAAAACGGTTGCGGTTTATTCGACAGCTGATAAAGACAGTTTACCCGTGCGTTTTGCTGACGAAGCGGTGTGTATTGGTCCTGCTGTAAGTGCGAAATCCTACCTTTCTATTCCAAATATCATTGCCGCTGCGGAAATCACTAATGCAGATGCAATTCACCCGGGATACGGGTTTTTATCTGAGAATGAGAAGTTCTCCAAGGTTTGTCAGGAGCATGGGATCAAATTCATCGGAGCCTTGCCTGAACAAATTGCTGGTATGGGTGATAAGGCTACAGCGAAAGCAACCATGATCAAAGCGGGTGTACCATGTATTCCCGGTTCAAAAGGTTTGTTGAAAGATCTCGATGATGCTAGAAAAACAGCCATAGTGATCAAATATCCAATCATTCTGAAAGCAACCGCCGGTGGTGGAGGTAAAGGGATGCGTATCGTTTGGCAAGAAGATGATCTCGAGTCCGCTTGGGATTCCGCACGTCAGGAGGCTGGTGCAGCGTTTGGAAATGATGGGATCTATATGGAGAAATTCATTGAAGAACCTCGTCATATTGAAATCCAGGTCGCAGGTGACCAATTCGGTAATGCCTGTCACCTTTCTGAAAGAGATTGTTCGATCCAGCGTCGTCATCAGAAGTTGGTGGAAGAAACACCGTCTCCTTTTATGACGGAAGAACTTCGTGAGCGTATGGGTGAAGCTGCCATCAAAGCGGCTAAAGCTGTGAAATATGAAGGTGTAGGTACGGTGGAGTTCTTAGTGGATAAAAACCGTGATTTCTATTTCATGGAAATGAATACACGTATTCAGGTAGAACATACGATTACAGAAGAAGTGATCGATTTTGACCTCATAAAAGAGCAAATTAAGATTGCTGCAGGCCATAAGATCTCTGGAAAAAATTACTATCCGCATTTGCATGCTATTCAGTGCCGTATCAATGCGGAGGATCCGTACGCAGATTTCAGACCTTCTCCGGGGAAGATCACATCTTATCATTCACCGGGTGGACATGGGGTACGTATTGATACTCATGCCTATGCTGGATACATCATTCCGCCAAACTATGATTCAATGATCGGAAAATTGATCGTTGTTGCCCAAACGCGTGAAGAGGCCATCTTGAAAATGAAACGTGCGCTTGATGAGTATATCATTGAAGGAGTGAAAACAACAATTCCTTTCCATTTGAAGCTGATGGATAATGAAGATTTCCGAAAAGGAAATTTCACCACTAAATTCATGGAAACATTTGATTTTTAAAATCAGAATACAAAAAAAAGGGGACTCAGTTATATCGAAGTCCCCTTTTTTGTGGAAAGAAATCAGATGTTTACCTAATTAATGACACAGCTGAAGTAGAGAATCTTCAACCGTCATTCCTGAAGTTAATGCGGACTGGAATAGAACGCACGCACGCTCATTCTTTTTCATTCTCAAATAAGTGTTTCCTGCTTTCAGATACGCTTCTCCTTTGAATGTATTTGCATTCTCATCATTTATAAATTGTTCATAGTCATTGGCTGCGAAAGCATAGTTTTCCATTTGGTAATAGATGTCTCCACGCAGCACATATCCCGCTGTTCTTCCATCGATATCAATGAACTCATCAGCTTTTGCAAGGGCTGCGTTATACAATCCTAAACCTGCGTATGCTTCTGCCATACAATGAAGGATGTATGGATTGGAAGCTACCTGATCTAAAGACAACATGTATTCACCGTCTTTGATGGCGCCTTCGTAGTTTCCTGTTTCGATATAGAATTTAGCACGATTATAGACGTATCCAGTATTTAAAGGATCCAATTGAATGGCTTTAGAAACGTCTGTTATTGCATCTTTGATCTGATTATTGGAATAACAAACCAAAGAACGGTAATGATACGTTTCGGCAATTTGCGGGTCCAACGCGATCGATCTGTCAAGGTCGATGAGTGCATCGTTATTCATTCCAAGAACTGCCTTAATAGAACCAGTGAACATGAGGGCTTTGGCATTCTTAGGGTCTTTACGGAGAACTTTACTGAATGACTTCAATGCCTTTTCAGGTTTTTCATTCATAAGTTCTTCAAAACCTTTTAAAAAATTGGGATCACTTTGCTGGGAAAAGCAAAACGAGCTGACGAACAGCAGTACGTAGAGAGGTCTCATAGAGATGGTTTTAGAATCCAAAGATACTAAAACGGGTTAGTAATAAAAAATATTTGGCATAAAAAAACCGGCACTTCGACGAGCGAAGTCACCGGTTTATCTAATTTTTATCTTTTACAGTCCCAATAATACGGCGTGAGGATCTTTCGCTCCAAACAGCATTCGCTCAGGGTTCTCTAACATTTCTTTAACTTTTACAAGGAATCCAACCGATTCTTTTCCATCAATAATGCGGTGGTCATAGGACAATGCTACATACATGATTGGACGGATCTCTACCTGACCATTCACTGCAACAGGGCGCTCAACGATATTGTGCATTCCAAGAATAGCAGATTGAGGAGGATTAATGATCGGTGTGGACAACATAGAACCAAATACACCACCATTTGTAATGGTAAATGTTCCACCGGTCATGTCATCTGGAGTGATCTTACCGTCTCTTGCTTTAATTGCGAGTCGTTTGATTTCACGCTCAATCTCAGCCAATGACATTTGTTCTGCATTTCGGACAACTGGAACCATTAATCCTTTCGGAGATGACACCGCTATTCCGATATCTGCGTATTTATGCAAGACCATTTCGTTTCCATCGATCTGAGCATTCACTGCAGGGAATAAATTTAATGCTTCCGTAACAGCCTTTGTAAAGAACGACATAAAACCAAGATTCACCTCATGGTGTTTTGCAAAGGCATCCTTGTACTTTGCTCTTAGATCCATGATCGGTTTCATATCCACCTCATTGAACGTAGTCAGCATAGCGGTCTCGTTCTTCACGGAAACCAAACGCTCAGCGATCTTGCGGCGCAACATCGACATCTTTTCTCTGGTTTGCTCGCGGCTTCCACCCCAGGCAGTAGCTGCAGTTGTATCGAATCCTGCAGACATAGCAGCAACCACATCTTGTTTAGTGATGCGTCCGTCTTTCCCTGTGCCATTCACTTTAGTTGCAGGAACACCGTTTTCAGCCATGATTTTTGCCGCGGCAATAGATGGAGTTCCATTCGCATACGACTCTTTCTTAACTGGATCCGGATTCGGGGCTACCGTTTTTTCTTCTTTCACAACGGGCGCTGCCACTTCTGCTTTTGGAGCTTCCTCTTTCACTGCCTCAGGAGTTTTTCCTGCTGGAGCAGCAGCTGAGGTGTCGATCAGACATACTACTTGTCCGACTTTTACCACATCCCCTTCAGCAGCTTTCAGTGTAATGATTCCACTTTCTTCTGCAGGAAGTTCTAGCGTTGCTTTATCTGAATCTACCTCGGCAATTGCCTGGTCTTTGGTTACATAATCTCCGTCGGACACAAGCCATTGAGCAATCTCTACTTCAGAGATCGATTCACCGGGACTTGGTACTTTCATTTCCAGAATTGACATATCTATACGTATTATTTAGCGTTGACTTTTGCGAACTTGAACAAGTCTTCGTAAAGTTGTTTCAAGCGTTTTTCATGTAATTTTTTCGATCCTTCAGCTGCGGCAGCGGTGGCATTTCTACAAATACCAATGAAAGGAATTTCTCTCATTGACATGGCGATATAGGTCCACGCCCCCATGTTGGAAGGCTCTTCCTGTGCCCAAAGAATATTTTTTGCGCCTTTGTATTTTGAAAGGATCGCATCGATTTGTTTTTTCGGTAATGGATACAACTGCTCCAAACGAACAAAGGCCATATTGTCTACACCGTATTCAGCCGCCTTTTCCTTCATTTCGTAGTAGAATTTTCCTGAACAGAATACGACCGTATCCACATTTGCTGCTTTCGCATTTGGATCATCGATCACTTCCTGGAACGATCCTTTCGCCATTTCGTCCAATGAAGAGGTTGCGGCAGGATAACGTAAGAGCATTTTCGGTGAAAATACCACCAACGGTTTACGGAATTCACGCTTCAATTGTCTTCTTAGTAGGTGGAAATGATTTGCGGGATTAGAGGTGTTCACGATCTGCATATTGTTGTCTGCACACTGTTGAAGGAAACGTTCCATGCGACCGCTGGAGTGTTCAGCACCCTGACCTTCATACCCGTGAGGAAGAAGCATCACCAATCCGGTTTGTGTCGCCCATTTGTCCTCGCCTGCAGAAATGAACTGATCGATCATGATTTGAGCACCATTGAAGAAATCTCCGAATTGCGCTTCCCAAATCGTTAATGCATTTGGAGTGGCCAAGGAATATCCGTATTCGAATCCAAGCACCCCATATTCAGAAAGCAGTGAGTTGTAAACAGAGAACTTCGCCTGCTTGTCTGAAAGCATGTTCAACGTTTCGATCTCCTCCTCTGTATCTTCCGTTTTTACTACTGCATGACGGTGAGAGAACGTCCCTCGTTCTACATCCTGACCGGAAATACGCACGGGGTGACCTTCCACAAGCAATGTCGCATAAGCTAACATCTCAGCTGATCCCCAATCCAAGCGGTCTTCCTTGATTGCATTCAAACGGTCCTCGAAGATCTTTGCGATCTTGCGGAAGTATTTCTTTCCTTCCGGAAGTGTTGCCAGTTTTGTTCCGAGTTCGATCAATTTCTTTTTGTCGACACCAGTTTCAGGTGAGCCCTCGAAATCACTTGTTTTACCGTGACGGTAACCTTCCCACGTTTGACTCAGGAAATCATACACCAACGCTTTGTCATTCTGGCGTGAGATCTCGAATTCACTTTCCAGGTATTCATTGTAGGCATCTTCGAATTTTTTCGCTTCTTCCTTAGACAAAACACCTTCTTTCTCAAGTTGAGTAAAGTAGATGTCTTTAGGATTCGGGTGCTTTGCAATGATATTATACAAACTTGGCTGGGTGAATTTCGGCTCATCCCCTTCGTTGTGTCCGTATTTACGGTAGCAAAGCAAGTCAATAAAGATGTCGCGATTAAACTCCTGACGGTATTCCATAGCAATTTCAATGGCTTGAACTACTGCTTCAATATCGTCTCCATTCACGTGGAATACGGGACAAAGCGTCGTTTTTGCAACATCTGTGCAATACGTAGAAGAACGGGCATCCAGGTAATTTGTCGTAAATCCAACCTGATTATTCACAACAAGGTGAACTGTTCCTCCCGCTCGGTAACCGTCCAATTGAGCCATTTGAATCGTTTCGTAAACAATTCCCTGACCTGCTACTGCAGCATCTCCGTGGATCAATACGGGACAAATCTTTTTCTCGTCCTTCAAAACGTGGTCGACTTTCGCTCGAGCGATCCCTTCCACCACGGTATTCACCGCCTCAAGGTGAGATGGGTTGGGCGCAAGTGTTACCCCAATTTGTTTTCCTGATTCCAAGGTTACTTGTGAAGTAAAACCCTGGTGGTATTTCACATCCCCATCAAAATAATCAACGGAGTCAAATTCTTTTCCTTCGAATTCAGAGAAGATGTCTTTCGGACGTTTTTCGAAGATATTGGTCAAGGTATTCAATCGGCCACGGTGAGCCATTCCCATTACGAAATATTCAACGCCTAAAGAAGATCCCTTATTTACAAGGGTATCCAGTGCAGGAATAAGCGCTTCACCTCCTTCGATCGAAAAACGTTTTTGGCCAACGAATTTCTTTCCAAGGAATGATTCGAAATTGGTTGCCTGATTTAGTTTTTTGAAAATTTGGATTTTGCGATCTTTTGAAAAAACAGGTCTGTTCTTTAATTCGATCTTACTTCTAAGCCAGTCGATGCGGTTTGGGTCTCGCATATAGACATACTCGATTCCAATCGATTGGCAATAGGTTTGTTCCAGGTGCTCAATGATTGCACGAAGCGAGGTTGCACCAAGTCCAACTTCATCTCCTGCTTGAAAGACCAAGTCCAGATCAGCTTCTGCCAATCCAAAATTTTCAATTTCCAGGGTCGGAGTATACTTTCTACGATCACGAACTGGGTTGGTTCTGGTGAACAAGTGCCCGCGCGTACGATAACCGTTGATCAGATTCAGGACTTTAAATTCTTTTTGAAAATTCTCAGGAATTTCTCCGCCATCTTCGTAATTCGTTCGTGCAAAATCAAATCCTTCAAAGAATTTCTTCCAACCTAGATCCACGCTTTCCGGGTCTTGCTGGTATTGCTGGTAGAGGTGGTCAATGGCATTTACATCTGCATTGCCCACGTAAGAAACTTTATCCATTTTTCTTGAGCTCAATTATGGAAGCACAAATTTAGGGAATTTAGAGGGAAGCAATGGTAAAATTCACAAGTTTTTGATAGTGGCGTTAGTTGTTTTGATTACAGCATCTGCTCGAGTTCCTGATCCTTTTTAAGAATATTGGCAAAGGATTCCAATGTGAAGGCACAGGCCTCATAAACGTTGGGTATTCCGTTTGTTTTGTAATGTTCTGATTTTTGGTGAAAAAGATGAAGTTCATCGTTCGATAATCGATGGGTGAGGTACCTGAATTGAAAGGCTGAGATCTCGCGAATGGCATTTGCCTCTTTTTTTCGTTGTTCTACAAAAACATCAAAATTTTCTGGATAGGAATCTTCCATCGCAAGATAAAGATCATGCACATCTCCCAGACCGGCATTTAATCCCTGCCCCATAAAGGGAAGGATGGCGTGAGCAGCGTCTCCAATAATCAATAACTCATTGCATTTATGCCACTTCTCGCATTTCACCGAACCCAAAAAACCATCCTGTGCCTCCATGAGTTGTTTATGAACTTGCTCATTAAGTTGTTCGTCAAACCAAAAATCTTTATTGAATTGCTTATGATAGGTTGCAGAACATAGATGCGCGTAGGCACTTCGATCATGTACCATAAAAAGACTGTAATCGGTAGCATTGATCGGAAAAGCACCAATCATCGCTGAACCCACTTGGCCGTAATGAAAAGTCTGTTCATTCAATTGTACCCCTTTGAAGGTGATTTCTCGGTAGGTTACATCTTCCAGTTGATGGCTACGTCCGTTATCGATATTAAGGTGCTGTGCCACATGCGATACGACACCATCAGCACCAAGTAGCAGATCATAGTGGAGTTCTTTACTTGTGCTATCAAAAGTGTTCCGAACTTCAATCAGTTTATCCGACTCATGGATGCAGGTAATTTCAGTCTCAAAAAGTACTTCGATATGCGCGTAGTTGCGAATTTCTTTTAGGAGAATGAAATGAAGTCGCTTTCTGGAAATACAGAAAATAGTTTCTCCGTTTTTACCATAGGGTTCATAGTGGGTTTGCTTCTCCGGATAGTGAGCCGTGCGACCATGAAGCGGCATGCAATTCGTCTCTACTTTTTTCCTTAATCCAAGTGCGTCAATGGTTTGCCATCCCTTTGCTGAGATAACAATTTGTAAAGATTTGGTGAGCTTTTCACCGACTTCGGTTGGATTAGCTCGTTTTTCAAGAATAGTGATACGTTCAAATTTATCTTTGAGCAACAAAGCTGCAGCGGGCCCAACCATCCCCGCCCCAACGATGATCAGATGTTTCTTTTTCATAGCTAACAGCGTTTACCTACGAATTCCATAAAATCGGTCATTCGACGAATAACCACCGACTTATCGTTCGTGTTAAAGTCGAACCACGTCATTAATCGATCTTCCGGATGAAAGCGCTCCTGCAACTGTTTGTATACCTCATCCGGATTTCCATACAAGGCATTTTCCATCCCTTCGGCTACTTTTTTCTCGTCTACAGTTCCTTCCATTGCTTTCCAATACGCTATCATGGCATTTTTTGCTTCTTCGGATGCTTTTTCGGATTGTTTCGAAGGGGTAAGACCTTTCTCCGCATTGACAAAGATCATAATCGTCCTAGGCATATATGCACGTTTCCAGGGGCCTCCGGAAGGATGAAATGCCTTTGTCAGACGTTCATGTGTTTCATCAATCACTTGGTTGGGTGTCACCGAAAGATTGAAAACCTTTACAGGGTGGAATTGATTCAGGTATTCCTGCAACGTAGGATCGTGGGAACCTACTGTGAGGTCAAGCAGATCAAGCTGAACCTCTTCCGGAATGATCTTTATTGGCTCGAATTCCCAAACAGGAGGAATGATGATGTGATCAGAATCTTCCGAAATTCCAGCCAAATCCGCCAATTCTTTCCATTGATTGTCGTTAAATTCGGTTTTATGAAGTTTTTTAGTCGGGATATCTGATGATCCGATCAGTTCTCCTTTCAGAAGGCGTAAAAAGATCTCGCATGCTTCTTTGAGAATCAAACCACGCACCTTTGACCAGGCCTTTTTTTCCAGTTCATTACGCGGTTCCACTCCATAAACGGCATTGGCATACTCAAAACGGCCGATTCCAAAACCAATATTCAGTTTTCTGCCTGAACGTCGCAGTTCATCATGCTGAATGGTAAGAAAATTTCGGATCGCTTCCGCATGTGCGATCGGCCCCCCATTGACGAGTATGTTGCGTATGGCTGACCCGATTTCGATCTGTGTGGTTCGTGGGTAAGCAACATGTGCAATCTGCAAAATATCCGTATTGATGCAAAGCTCCCCATTGAAATGTGGAAGCAGTGGATTCGGTTTGCTCTGCTCTGGTCGGATGGAGAAATGAGCTTCTCCTACCCAAGCCTTCTTAAAACCGAGTTTGTCGGCCGCATCGATTTGTTCGAATAGATTGTTGTATAACAGCACATCCGGAGGGATAGTACCATCTAGATTCATTTTAGAAAAGCTGAAGAAGATGTCGAAGTCTCTTCTTGGAGTGGTTTGTTTTGGTTTGTGGCTGGCCCCAAACCAATTTCGCAAGCGTGACATGTTTATCGGTTAGTTCGCTGCAAATTTATGTCAATTACTTGAAAAACAGCAATTCAATCGAAATTTGGAATCATTTTAAAGAAAACTTGTTCCTAAGAAAAACTTTGTAAGCTTCTCTGTACAGGATCTTTTCTGAAAGCAGCTGAAGAAAATCTGGTTCCGTGGTAAGAGATAAGAATTCTTTTTCAGGAAGATCAATGGTGTAGAGCAGTTGCAACAACCGCGTTTCACCTTCTTTCATTAATTCGGCAATGCGCTCAGCGATCATCGATTCAATCTCTTTTTTGGGGAACGCAGTATCATGAAAAAGTTCTCCAAATCCGAGATTAAATTTGTCAAAATCCTTTGCGATTTGCTGCTGTGTTTTTAACACAAACGCATCATTGCTAAATTGCAACTGGAGTTCAGACGGAGAGATGAGGTCTTTCATTTTGTTGATTAATGAACAAAGAAAAAAGAGCAAAGATGGAACGAATTGAAAAATCCTTGTTCCTTATTCTTTGATCTTTATTCCGTTTAACGTACACCTCCTCCTGCGCCAAATCCCTTCTCCGGAACCATGAAACTCAAATTGCCTTCTGCATCTTCCGCCATCAGAATCATGCCTTGAGATTCGATCCCACGTATTTTGCGTGGCTCGAGATTGAGCAAAACCTGTACTGTTTTCCCAATAATTTCCTCCGGCTTGTAATGCTCAGCGATACCAGAAACAATGGTGCGTTTATCAATACCAGTGTCGACTAATAACTTTAAAAGCTTGTCC
>CAIYQV010000088.1 GCA_903928365.1 uncultured Flavobacteriia bacterium | reverse complement strand
GCGCTTCAAAGAGCTGAGATTTGCATCAAAAAAATGCGCGACCCATTCTCTTCCTTACACATTGCCTCCAATTCTTCTGTATTTATTCATTCTGCAGCGGCAGCCCCTCAAGAACTTATTCGACAATTTTGTGAACGGAATAATGACAAATCGCACATTCGCATTCATTCGCTTCATACGGAAGGAATTGCACCATGGTCCGAAGAAAAATACAGGCACATATTTACGCCACAACCTTTTTTTGTTGGAAAAAACGTGCGAAAAGCAATTCAGCAAGACCATGGCAGCTATTTACCTACAGCATTGAGCGATGCACCTGATCTTTTCAGAAAAAATGTACTACCCTTAGATCTCGCTCTTGTTTCCGTAAGTCCAGTTGACAAGCATGGATATTATTCCCTTGGCCCTTCCGCAGATGTGACACGAGCAGCTGTAGAAACAGCCAGTAAGGTCATCGCACAGATCAATGAAGAATTACCTCGAACTTTTGGAGACACCCTGATCCACAGATCTGAGATCGATCATTTCATTGCACATACAGAACCTTTACCAACCTATGAAATACCAGCCATCTCAAGAGAAGACCGTAAGATCTCAGAATTTATAGCCGAACTTATTCCCGATGGCGCAACCATACAAGTAGGTATTGGACGAATTCCCATGGCCGTAATGGAAAAATTAACTCACCACAAGGACCTAGGTTTGCATACCGAAGTGATGACAGATTCCTTGCTTCCACTATTCGAAAAAGGAGTGATCTCCAATAAAAACAAACCCTTTGAACGAAATTTTTCTGTTTGCTCTTTTGCCCTGGGCACCAAAACCCTTTTTGATTACATCGATGACAATCCATCCATCCGTTTTCTGGAATTTTCCAAGACGAACAACCCGGCAATCCTATCCAGTATTCCGAAAATGATAGCGATCAATAGTGCCATAGAGGTCGACCTCACCGGTCAAGTCTGTGCTGATTCCTTTGGGCCATTGGTCTATTCAGGTGCAGGTGGACAACCCGACTTTATGCGTGGTGCAGCCGGCTCAGCTGGAGGCAAAGCGATCATTGCTATGCGTTCAACAACAGACAAAGGCCATTCGAAGATTGTTTGTTCACTGCGAACAGGTGCAGGTGTCGTGACTACCCGAACGGATGTTCATTGGGTTGTTACGGAATATGGTGCGGTCAATTTGCACGGAAAAACGCTTCACGACCGAGCTCTTTTGCTTACGTCTATCGCACACCCCGATCACCGCTCATTGCTCTGGAACACCTTTGAATCAGAATATCTGCTGCATTCGTAAATCTTACGCATAGTTCAACTATGCAGAGTTGTTATCTTTGGAAAGCATGAAATGCTGCTTTTCCATTTTACTCTTTTTACTCACCCTTCCCTTGTGTGCTCAACGGGAACTAAAGGCTGGTGTGTGTTCTGAAAAAATGAACATTGATGGTGAACTCAATGAATCAAGTTGGCAATATACTGTAACAACGGACACCTTTACGCAGCTCAAACCATTGCCGGGAAAACCTTCAACTCAGCATACAAAAGTTTTCGTTTGTTATGATGACCAAAACCTCTACGTTGCGGCAATCTGCTATGACAAACCTGAACATGTTTCAAGGGTATTATCTCAACGCGATGACTTTAACGCAAACGTTGACAACTTTCAGGTATTCATAGATTCATACAACGATGACTTAAACGCCTTTGCGTTTGGCGTCAGCAGCATGGGAGTGCAATACGATGCCAAACTCTTTGCAGGAAATGACAGTCCTGAGTTAAATATGGCCTGGAGCAGTGCTTCCAAACTTACAGAAGAGGGATGGCAACTGGAAATGCGCATTCCTTATTCGGCATTTCGATTTCCAAAAAAGGAACAGCAGAATTGGGGAATCAACTTTTTTCGATATATCAGCAGAAACAGAGAAGAATCCTATTGGAACCCCGTTAAACCGGACTTTGACAACTTGATTGCACAATGTGGAAATTTGACCAATGTATCGGGTATTGAACCGCCACTGAGATTAGCATTCGTACCCTATGTGTCAGGATATGCAGATCATGGTTCTGATCCGGATCACCCAAAGACATGGTCCGGCTCAGGCAATGGCGGAATGGATATTAAAGTGGGGCTTAATGAAGCTTTTACTCTGGATATGACCCTCGTACCGGATTTTGGTCAAGTTGTCTTTGACAACAAGGTATTGAACATTTCACCATTTGAGATTCAGTTCAATGAGAACAGACAATTCTTTACCGAAGGGACTGAACTATTCAATAAAGCGGACTTGTTCTATTCCCGACGGATTGGAGTTCAACCACCTGCATCTGTTCTGAATACCAATTTAAACTCAAATGAACGGCTATTAAGTATTGAAGGTTCCCCACGCCTCTATAATGCCACTAAAGTTTCGGGCAGAACGAAATCAGGGCTGGGGATTGGTATTTTCAATGGCATCACTGCAGCTCAATCAGGGACGGCAATCAATGATTCCACACAGGAGCTACGAACACTCACTGTTTCACCTCTGACAAATTACAATGTGCTTGTTTTGGATCAAAACCTGAAAAACAATAGTTTCGTGACCTTCACCAACACCAACGTTACGAGAGAGGGACAGTTTTACGATGCCAATGTGACAGGCTTGAACTATAAGATGAACTTCAAAGAAAATAAGTTCTATTTGGGTGGAAAAGGTACATTATCCGCAAAACTGGCATCTACCACCAATCAGCTTGGTTACAACACGGGGATTTCAGCAGGAAAGCAAACAGGAAGTTTTATTTATCAGGCAACTTATTTCGAAGAATCAGACACGTATGACCCCAATGATCTCGGTTTCAATGCGAACAATAATAAACGAAATGTGGAGGTTAAATTAGGCTACAGGAGGTTTCAACCTTTCTGGAAGTTTGTGCAGGCATCTGGAAGTGCCACATTGCAATATTCACGTTTGTATGCACCTGATGTGTACACATTTACAACCATAGACGGAAGTCTTTTCGGACTACTTAAGGGCTTTCATGCTAACGGAATACAGATCAACACCTCATTAACGAAGGGGTACGATTATTTTGAACCACGAACCCCGGGTCGTTTTTTCCTGACACCAAAATGGTTTTCTACCACCTATTGGTTTTCTTCGAATTATCAAAAAAGATTTGCGCTCGATGTATCCGGGACCTACGGCTATGTCGACAACAAAACATGGAAGGAATATTCTTATAAGATCAGTCCACGATTCAGATTAAGCGACAGAATGTTCATCGTCTATTCCTGGGAACAGGAATTCAGTAAAAAAGGATTGGGGTACGCCGTAGCATTTGGAACTCCCGTAATTCCCTATTCAGGTATATTATTCGGAGAAAGAGACCGAAATAGCATCACGAATACGGTAAACTTGACCTATACCTTAACAAATCGAATGGGAATTACTTGGCGTATTCGTCATTATAGATCTGTACTTCAATATTCCAATTTCTTCGACCTTCAAACGAATGGCACCTTACTACCTATAGCTTACAGCGGTACTGACGATACAGGACAAAGTGTTTATAATATCAATTACAACGCCTTCACACTCGATTTCGTCTACCGATGGGTTTTTCGTCCGGGGAGCGAGATCAATTTTGTCTGGAAGAATTCAATTTTCTCTAATGACCAAAATTATTCTTTGTCCTATGGATCGAACCTCAACAACCTTTTTGAGAACATCCCAATGAACAGCCTTTCACTCAAAGTAATCTACTGGCTCGATTACCAGGACCTCAAACGGCGACGTAATAACTAGTCATTG
>CAIYQV010000087.1 GCA_903928365.1 uncultured Flavobacteriia bacterium | reverse complement strand
TCCGGCTGATACAACTAAGAATTAATAATTTAGAATACACATACAGATGGAGTTCTCAATTTCAAACAATGCGAAGCGACTTACACTGATGCTCATCGGGGCGGGTGCGTTGTTGACACTGGTAGGTATTTTTACTTCCATGGGTGATCATCATTTTAAGACAAGACTACTTGCAAACGGTCTAATCAATGGATTCTTCTTTTTTGCTCTGGGTCTTGGAGCTTTATTTTTCCTTGCGCTTCAGTATGCTACGGAAACAGGTTGGTATGCTTCAGTGAAGCGTGTGATCGAATCTATTGCACTATTCTTACCCTATGGAATGGGATTGTTGGGATTGGTATTGTTGACCTTAACCTTCATGGATGGAGCACACATCTATTCTTGGATGGATCCTGAAATGACGGATCCAAAGTCTCATCACTACGACGAGATTATTGCAGGTAAGACACCGTATTTGAACAAAGTATTCTTTTGGATACGCACATTGGCTTATTTTGGAGTTTATTTTATTTTCCTAAAAGGTTTCAGAAGCAGATCCTTGGAGGAGGATAGAATAGGTGGTACTGAGTTACACTTTAAGAACTACCGCAAAGGAGCGACATTCCTTGTATTCTTTTCAGTATTTAGTTCAACTTCAGCGTGGGATTGGTTAATGTCAATTGACGTGCACTGGTTCTCGACGTTGTTTGGTTGGTATACATTTGCAGGAATGTGGTGCTCAACTATGGTTGTACTAGTGTTGACAACATTGTATCTAAAATCTTTGGGTTACTTACCTAAAGTGAATGAAAGTCATATCCATGATATTGGTAAATGGACATTTGCGACCTCATTCCTTTGGTCTTACCTATGGTTCTCTCAGTTCATGTTGATCTGGTATGCGAATATTGGTGAGGAAGTAGCCTACTACATGATGCGTATTGAAAATTTCAAAGTGCTTTATTTTTCAATGTTCCTAATCAACTTTGCATTCCCTATGTTGATCTTAATGTCGCGTGACGCTAAGCGTAATGCTGGTATCCTGACTTTTGTTGGTGTGGTTATCTTGTGCGGACATTGGTTGGATGTATACATCATGGTTTCTGCAGGATCTTTAGGAGCTAATGCTAAAATTGGTGCATTGGAAATTGGAATGGCTCTTTTGGTGGCGGGTGCCTTTATCAGAATTATTTTGAATAACCTGACGAAAGCTCCTCTAACACCAGTGAATCACCCATTCCTGGACGAAAGTATTCATCACGAAATTTAAGTTTTAAAGTTAATTGAGAAAAGATGGGAGGTAAATTGATTACTTTGATCGTTATAGTTTTAGGAGTAATTGCAATTGCTCAGTTGGTTCGAGTTTATGAGCTGACTTCAAAACTTAGAAATCGTGGCGAACACGATATTACGGAGCGTGACAACAACCTGAATGGTAAAATGATGTTTGGGTTCATGTTGGCTATGTATGCGTTCTTCTTTTACCTAATGGCAACTTTTGGTTGGACGGGACGTGGAGAAGCAGCATCAAATATTGGTAAAGAAACAGATTGGTTATTAGACTTAAACTTTATTATAATCATTGCTGTATTCTTTCTTACAAATACGTTGTTGTTCTATTTTTCGTACAAGTATGTTCGTAAGCCAGGAGTGAAGGCATTGTATTTCCCACACAATAATAAGTTGGAAATGATTTGGACAATCGTACCGGCATGTGTGTTGGCTGTGATTATCATCCTTGGTTTGAAAAAATGGAATGATGCAACTGGAGATGCTAAAAAAGAAGCAATACGAGTGGAATTGTTCTCTAAGCAGTTCGATTGGACAGCTCGTTATTCAGGTAAAGACAATCAATTAGGTCGTTTTGATTATAAGCTTACAACGGACAATAACGAATTGGCTCTTTTGACTGCTGAAACGATTGACAGTGCCATTGCTTCAATGGAAAATGGTCCGAATGGTATCAAAACGCTTGAATCGAAATTAAACGATGCGAAGTTGATGATGATTCCTGAAGATCGTGAAAAAATGGAGACGGATTTGTCGCGTAAACAACGTATGATCCGATTGCTTTATCAGATGAAGGAACGACATGATAACAAGTCTGACAAAGCGGTTTGGGACGATGTTATCCAAAAGGATACGCTGTTCTTGTGTGTAAATAAAGAATATGAGTTTAACTTCCGTGCAAAGGATGTAATTCACTCTGCATTCTTCCCACATTTCAGAGCGCAGATGAACACGGTTCCGGGAATGGTGACCCGGTTTAAATTTACACCGGATATCACAACAAAGGATATGCGAGAACGAATGAATAATCCAAAATTCAATTACGTTCTAATGTGTAATAAGATCTGCGGAGGCGCTCATTACAAAATGAAAATGATTGTTGTTGTTTTAGAAGAAACGCAATACAAATCTTGGATGGCCTCTAAAAAATCATTTAAGGATTCTTATTTTGCGGCGGCTGCTGCGGCTGCTGCACCGGCTACGATGCCAGCTGATTCTACAGCGGTGGCTAAGGATTCGGTAAGCGTTGCAATGAATTAATTACTAATAACTAAAGAAAAAAAAGATGGCGGCAGTAGCGCACGATACACACGGACATCACGATGCACACGGACACCATGATCACGGTCATCATGAGGAAAGCTTTGTTTCAAAGTATATCTTTAGTGAAGATCATAAAATGATTGGAAAGCAGTTCCTGGTAACTGCGGTTTTCATGGGAATTGTAGCAATGCTTTTGTCTATCCTATTCAGGATACAGTTGGCATGGCCAGGTGAGTCTTCAAATTTCCTGAGCTTTTTCCTTGGTGAAACATGGGCGCCAGGTGGTGTATTAAAAGAAGATATGTATCTGGGATTGGTAACGATCCATGGTACCATTATGGTATTCTTCCTTTTAACAGGTGGACTTTCAGGAACTTTCTCAAATATTTTGATCCCACTTCAATTGGGTGCTCGAGATATGGCATCAGGATTCCTGAACATGTTATCCTATTGGTTTTTCTGTCTTTCCTCCATTATCATGTTTGTTTCACTTTTTGTTGAAACAGGACCTGCAATGGCTGGATGGACGGTATATCCTCCACTTTCAGCGCTTCCTCAATCGATTTCCGGAAATGGATTGGGAATGACCCTCTGGTTGTTTTCAATGGCTATTTTCATTGCTGGATCGTTGATTGGGTCATTGAACTACATCGTTACAGTTCTTAACCTAAGAACAACAGGGATGACTATGACACGTATGCCTTTGACAATCTGGGCGTTCTTTGTTACTGCAATTCTTGGTGTACTTTCTTTCCCGGTTCTTCTTTCTGCAGCCTTGCTTTTGATCATGGACCGTTTAGCAGGGACTAGTTTCTATCTTTCAGATATTATCGTAGGTGGTGAAATGTTAACGAATCACGGAGGTTCACCGATCTTGTTCCAGCACTTATTCTGGTTCCTTGGGCACCCTGAGGTATATATCGTATTGTTACCGGCACTTGGACTTTCGTCTGAGATCATCGCGACAAATGCACGTAAGCCAATCTTTGGTTACCGTGCGATGATCGGGTCTATACTGGCGATTGGTTTCCTTTCATTTATTGTATGGGGTCACCACATGTTTATTACCGGAATGAATCCTTTCCTCGGTAGCGTCTTCGTATTTACGACGTTATTGATTGCGATCCCGTCTGCTGTTAAGGTGTTTAACTACATTACTACGTTGTGGAAAGGCTCTTTAGTACTAACTCCGGCGATGTTGTTTGCAATTGGGTTGGTTTCTACGTTTATCACGGGTGGTGTTACAGGTATTATCCTTGCCGATTCTGCCTTGGACATCGCAATCCATGATACGTATTTCGTTGTTGCTCACTTCCATATTGTAATGGGTATGTCGGCAGTATTCGGAATGTTTGGTGGTGTATATCACTGGTTCCCTAAGATGTATGGTCGAATGATGAATACCCGTTTGGGTTATGCACATTTCTGGATCACGATTGTTGGGGCATACGGTGTATTCTTCCCAATGCACTTCGTTGGTTTGGCTGGCGCACCTCGTCGTTACTACGATTATTCAGTTTACAATGAGTTCGATACAAACTCGTATGACATGATCATGGATTTGAACGTAATTGTTACCGTGTTTGCGATCATTGCAGCGCTCGGTCAGTTGTTGTTCTTGTTTAATTTCTTCTACAGTATTTACCGAGGACCGAAAGCTCCTCAGAACCCTTGGAAGTCAAACACATTGGAGTGGACAACGCCAGTGGAACATGTTCACGGTAACTGGCCAGGTGAAATTCCTACTGTTCATCGTTGGCCATATGACTATTCCAAGCCTGGAGCTGAGGAGGATTATATCCCTCAAAACGTTCCTTTGGCTGAAGGAGAAGAAGAACATTAATAGTTCACAATATTTACGCGAAAGCCTTCTGTTCATCAGAGGGCTTTTGTATTTTTGTTTAAATGTCAGAGGAAGAAGAATCATTCGATTACCGTGAAGAAGCCGTGAAGAATTCCGAACAGGAATATGATAAGGTTTTAAGGCCACGTACGTTAAATGATTTCGCTGGTCAGCCTTCCGTTGTTCAGAATCTGGAGATCTTTGTACAAGCAGCTAAACTCAGAGGGGAACCTTTGGATCACGTGCTCTTGCATGGACCGCCAGGACTTGGGAAAACGACACTTGCAAACATCATAGCAAACGAACTGGGAGTAGGTTTCAAAGTAACCAGTGGCCCTGTACTTGATAAGCCGGGAGATTTGGCAGGTTTGCTAACCAACCTCGGTGAAGGAGATGTGTTGTTTATCGATGAGATTCACAGGCTTAGTCCTGTGGTAGAAGAATACCTGTATTCGGCTATGGAGGATTACGTTATCGATATCATGATCGATTCAGGTCCCAATGCCAGAAGTGTGCAAATTACATTGAACCCGTTTACACTGATTGGTGCTACTACACGTTCAGGTCTCTTGACATCTCCGCTAAGAGCGCGCTTTGGCATTAACTCCAGGTTAGAGTACTATGACAGCCAAACACTCACAGCAATAGTAGAAAGATCATCTGGGTTGCTCAACATTCCTATTACAGAAACAGCGGCGTATAAAATAGCAAGCAGAAGTAGGGGAACTCCTCGAATAGCGAACGCTTTGTTGAGACGTGTTCGCGATTTTGCTCAGATCAAAGGTACCGGTGTCATTGAAGAGGCAATTACAGATGTGGCGCTCAATGCCCTCAATGTAGATGAGAGTGGACTCGATGACATGGATATTCGAATTCTGAAAGTGATCATTGATAAATTCAGTGGCGGACCTGTGGGCTTAACAACTATAGCCACAGCTATTGGAGAAAATGCAGGCACCCTGGAGGAAGTTTATGAACCTTTTCTGATTCAGGAAGGATTTTTACTGCGTACCCCTCGCGGACGAAAAGCAACCGAGAAAGCTTTCCGACATCTGGGTAAGGATTCTGGCTGGATTCAGGGTGGATTGTTCTGAAAATGGACTTGAAACGCATTACCCGCCGAGATCTGATTCGCACGAAAGCCCTGCAAATGGGATTTATTTCCTGTACGATTTCTGAAGCCACCTATTTGGAAGAGGAAGCTCCAAAACTCGATGCATGGCTCGCCAAAGGTTTCCATGGAAAGATGTCCTATATGGAAAATCATTATGATAAGCGATTGGATCCAAGAATTTTGGTTCCCGGAGCGAAGTCTGTTGTTACTTTGCTTTTTAACTACTATTCAGAAAAAACACAACAAGATCCTGACGCTCCGAAATTATCCATGTATGCTTATGGTGAAGATTATCATTCTGTTATAAAGGATAAATTGTCTGAACTGGTACAATACATTCAAATAGAAATTGGTGATGTGAATGGACGTGTATTTGTTGATTCTGCTCCAGTCATGGATAAAGCATGGGCCAAACGTTCAGGCGCAGGATGGATAGGAAAACATTCCAATCTGATTAGCAAAAAAATGGGCTCCTATTTTTTTATTGCGGAACTCATACTTGATTTGGAACTTGAATCAGATGGACCGGTAACGGATCATTGTGGTACCTGCACCAGATGCATAGATGCTTGTCCTACAGATGCGATAGTGGAACCCTATGTCGTGGATGGCTCAAGGTGCATCTCCTATTTCACAATCGAATTGAAAGAAGAACTGCTTCCAAAGGAATTTAAAGGAAAGATGGACAACTGGATGTTTGGATGTGATATCTGTCAGCAAGTATGTCCGTGGAACCGATTTTCAAAACCACACAATGAACCACGTTTTGAGCCGCATGAACGCTTGCTCCATCTTGATCAACAAGAGTGGACAGAATTGACCGAAGATGTTTTTTCAGAATTATTTAAAAAAAGTGCGGTTAAGCGAACAAAATACGAGGGATTGAAACGGAATATCAAGTTCCTTTTTGAGGCTTAATTTTTCTATCTTAGCATAGCTAAACACACTTGCATGAATCCACAGGAACTCACGGATAACCCCGTATCATTGAGCATGGCTACGTATACCGGTGTCTGGACAAAGTCAGAGGCCGGCCATCTTCTTCGAAGAACCCTTTTGGGACCTACAAATCAACAATTATTGGACGCTGTAGCTTTGGGGATGTCAGGAACAGTGGCTCAGTTACTCACGATGAACACCATTTCTGAACCACTCACTTACGATGCAGGGGAAGCAATTGCTGCCTATGGTACTACATGGGTCAACTCGGTATATCCGTCAGGTGCAACTCAGATCATGAATACGGATGCGGCAAGATCAAAATCACTTGGTGCATGGATCATGAAGCGTTTGAATAATCCTGAGGTGAGTATAACTGAAAAAATGTGCCTTTTCTGGCAAAATCATTTTGCAGTGAGTGATATGTCGGATATGCGTGGCACCTACAACTACCTGATGAAAATTCGTGAGCATTCATTGGGTAATGTGAAACAATTGGTCAAGGATATCACCATTGAGCCAGCCATGTTGGTGTTTTTGAATGGAGGAACCAATACGGTCTACAATCCTAATGAGAATTATGCCCGTGAACTTTTGGAGTTGTTTACCGTGGGAAAAGGTCCCCAAACAGGTCCGGGAGAGTATACGAATTACAATGAAGCCGATGTATCAGCGGGCGCCAAAATTCTGACAGGTTATGTTGTAGATGGTATAAAAAGTACAACGCTGACTTCTCCGGTGCCTCATTTCTATGCCGTACTGCACGATAGTTCAAACAAACAATTATCCACTCATTTTAATGCCACATTGATTGCTAATAATGGCGCTACAGAATATGCAGATTATATTGACGTTATCTTTCAGCAAAATGCCGTAGCAAATTACATTTGTAAGAAGCTGTACAGGTATTTTGTTAATTATGATCTGACTGCAGATGTTGAAACGAACGTTATTCCCGTGATGGCAGCAACGTTGGTTAATAATAATTACGAGATCCTTCCGGTGCTGGAGGAACTGCTTTCAAGTGAACATTTTTATGATGTTGCACTGCGTGGAAGTATCATCAGAAGTCCATTGGAATATGTGATGGGAATGATCAATGCAACAAACTGGACGCCAAACTATGGTTTAGCAACGGATTCAGAAATGTATGTTACGTTGTATTATGCAGCCGGAATGATGGGGCAATATTATGGCGCTCCTCCGAATGTAGCCGGATGGCCTGCGTATTATCAGGTTCCAAATTTCAGTAAACTATGGGCAAATTCTTCCACCATCAAATTGCGATTTGACCATGCGAATTATGTCACCTTATTTTCAGGCTATCCTGTAAATGGT
>CAIYQV010000086.1 GCA_903928365.1 uncultured Flavobacteriia bacterium | reverse complement strand
TGGTAAAAGAGGAATTAAAAAAGCTAAAAAAACCTACAGCTAAAGATCGCCGTATCATCTACTAGATTGAGTTCTCCGCGCCATTCATCGAGTTTCGAGAAGATCAGGTTATTCATATCCTCCATTTTTAAAGGATAGTAATTGTGAACTAATTTGACCAAACGTTCCGCGCCGAAAAACTCTTCTTTTTGATTTTCTAATTCTACAACACCATCCGTGTAAAGCACGATTGTTGTGTTGGGTTTAAGTTGCTTTTTACCTACTTCAATAAATGGCAATTCATCCATCATTCCCAAACCAATACATCCTGAAGAAAGCATTTCTACTTTTCTACCATTGGTAATGAAGGGATGGTTGTGCCCGGCATTCACATAGGTTAGCTCCCTTGAATTGGCATTGTAATGTGCGATGAAAAAAGTGATGAATTTTTCCCCTTTTGCACTTCGCATGACCTTCTTATTCAGTTCTTCAAGCAAGAACTCCATATCAAAACGCTGATAATTATATAGCGTACGAATGGTTGCCTGAAAGTTCGCCATAAGCATCGCAGCACTGATTCCTTTTCCTGACACATCCGCAATACAAATGATGTATTCCTCATCTCCCAATGGTATGAAATCGTAGTAGTCTCCTCCAACTTCATGTCTCGGTTTATATTTCGCTGAGATATCCATTCTTCGATTGGATGGCAGGTCGGACGGGAAAAGTAACTTTTGCATCTCCGAAGCCACTTCCAATTCTTTTTTGATCCGCTCCTGAACAAGATTCAATTTTGCAAGACGCTGGTTCTCTGCTGCTACCACAATGATGTTCGTAAGCGTCTGAACAAAATTGATGTGATTCAAACTATCCGAGATCTTGTGTTTATCCCGAATTACATCGGAAAGTAGCAAGTAAGCCAGCGGTTTCCCTTTGTGATGCACCGGAACGACCACATCAAATTCCGATAGTACTTTCGAATGAGAAGATTCAATGACGGTAATCTCTTTAAATCGTTCCAGATCCTTTTCAACATCTATGTCTTTTAAACGTCCTTTTAATCCAACTTTCAAAAGAATGTCCCATTCTTCCTCTTGATTGAAAAGAATGAATCTCCGAAATCCTAATTGTTCACTCAGAACAAATGAATAAATGCGAATGAGTTGTTCGACGCTGGCATTGCTATTAATGGCTGACGTAACCTCAAGAAGTGAATTCAGTCTGAAGTCCTTGACATTCAACTGATCCTCAAGAGACTTTATCAGACGATCGATCATTTTAATTTTTCCAAAAGTTGAGGTAATTGACGGAGTGCCGCCATCTCACGGAATTTCTCTTTGACCTCTGAACAAGGACTTCCAAAATAGGTCTTCCCTCCTTCCAAGTCTTTCGAGATACCTGATTGAGCAAGGACGACTGCTCCTTTACCAATGGTCACATCACTCGCACATCCAACCTGCCCCCAAAGTGTAACATGGTCTTCCACACGCACACATCCCGCTAGACCCACATTTGCTGCCATGAGACAGTGCTCCCCAATGACTGTATCGTGACCAATGTGGACTTGGTTATCCAGCTTGGTTCCTTTTCCAATGGTCGTTGTACCTGTCACACCGGCATCAATCGTACACAAAGCGCCAATTTCAGCATCATCGTGTATATGCACTGAACCACAAGTGTGCATGCGATCATATCCTTCGGGCTTTTTCTTGTAATAGAAAGCATAATGTCCAACTACCGTATTGGCTCCGATGATCACGCGATCACCTACAATCGTGTCGTTAGCTAATACAACCCCGGGAAAGATGACTGACTCTTTTCCAATCTTCACTCGGTGACCAATTACCGCTGTAGGATGTATAATGGCACTGGGATCGATCGTGCATTCCTCTCCAATATTGGAAAAAACAGGTGAAAACGGGTTAAAATGCCTCGTCAATCTGTTGAAGTCATCAAATGGTTTTGAGGAAATGATTAACCCCTTTCCCTCGGGACATTCGACCTCCTGATCTATAAGAATGGTTGTCGCGGCACTCTCCAGTGCTTTCTGGTAGTATTTAGGGTGATCAACGAAGACAAGATCCCCGGGTACTACCATGTGAATTTCATTTATCCCCGTGACTTTATGATCCGCCGATCCAATGAATTTTGCATCGATCAAAGAAGCTATTTCGCTCAAAGTATGAGGTCTGTTTAGTACCATTAAGAATTTTAGATAAAAATACCACTTCCCTTTTGCTCTTCAGACAATGCATCCAGGTACTTTTCACACGACATGTGTTAATTGCCCTCATAGGACAATGCATCGGTTTTTCATTGAAATTGAGGGGGTAGCCCCTCTATCTAAATCGGTTAAGCTACGTAAATTTGTCCTGTAGTCGATTAAGATGTCGAGTGTATACAAAACATCTTGAAAATAATTGTTAAGGTTTAGGTTAGGTTTAGGTTTAACAAAAAGGGTAATCAGTTTGATTACCCTTTTTGATTTTATATCCATAAAAACAAAAACGATCTATTGTAGTTTATTCAAATGCCCTAAATAGCGATACACATTGTCGGTACGGTTGTCTTTGATTTGAACGGACCACGTATAAGTGCCATCCTGAATCATTTCACCCCCATAGGTTCCGTCCCATCCAAATTCAGGATCATTGGATTCGAAGATCATCTCTCCCCAGCGATTGAATATTTGCAATGAAAAAGACCCAAGATCAGCGTTTGATACATATACCCGCCAATCATTGTTGAATTCATCTCCATCCGGGGTAAATGCATTTGGAGCAAAAAGGATGATTTCCTCATACACCTCAATGATTTTAACAATCGTGTCGGTACACCCATCCGAATTTTCGACAATCAGCGTAATCGGATAAAAACCCGGTTCTGCATCCAGGTAAGATACCTCTAAATTCTCCGCACTCGAGTTTGATGGCGTACCATTTGGAATCGACCAAGAGAAACTAGTAACATCCGAAGAACTCAAATTAATCAAATCAGCAAAGGGATCATATGTCGAAACAAAGGAAGGTGAGATGGCAAAATCCGCAATGGGAGCTGTGCCCCCCGCTAATTGGTAATTCGCACTGATTGAACAACCTGAAGCATCTTGAACTAAAACCTGATATGAACCAGGTAAAAGATCGGTATAAAGCGTTGCGGATGACAGCCCTCCTCCGTTCAGACTATATTGATAGGGCGGATTTCCACCTGAAATGCCATTAATAACTAAAGAACCTACACTTCCATCGCAGAGCGCATCAATTACCGTTACATCAATTGCAGTTGGTCCATTTGTAGTCGTAATGACAATAGCCGGAGCGCTGTAAGTACATCCCACCGCGTCCTGCACTGTCAATGTATACGTGCCTGCTGCCAGATTCGAATAGGAAGTATTGTTTGAGAAACCCTGACCATTGAAATTGTATTGATAGGGCGCTGTCCCACCGATAACTACCCCCAAAGTAACACTGCCATTTTGTAAATCACAGGAAGCATTGGTAACACTGGATGAAACACTTGTTATGGACGGGGTATTATTTATCTGAATATCCGAAGCAGTATAGCTACAACCAGCAGCATCCTGTACTATTAAAGTGTAGGTTCCTGATGCAAGATTCGTATAGTTCGTTGCACTAGTAAATCCAGCCCCATTAAAATTATATTGATATGCAGGACTACCGCCAGTCACAGCTCCCAATTGAACAGATCCATTGGCGTTTCCACAGGCAGCATCATTTGCAGACACTTGAATTGCCGTCGGACCATTGATTTCTGAGACCACAATCACTGGTGCATTATAAAGACAGTTCGACGCATCTTGAATTATCAGTGAATAATTACCTGAAGAGAGATTTTGATAGGATGTCGATCCTGAGTATCCCAGGCCGTTAAAATCATATAAATAGGGAGCTGTGCCACCGGTTACTGCGCCAATTGTAACGGAACCATTTCCAAGATTACAGTTCTCTGAAACTACTGTTACCACAACAGCTGTAGGGCCATTCCCGCTATTTATGACTACGTCCGGAGCGCTATACACACAACCTCCTGCATCTTGCACAGACAAGGTATACGATCCGGGAGCCAAGCCAGTATAATTTGTAGTAGATGAATAAGCTGATCCATTAAAACTGTATTCAAATGGGGCCGTTCCACCGGTGACATTGCCGAGTGTTGCCGCACCATCACTAACAGAACAACCAGAATTTGTTGTAGTTACAATAATACCTGTCGGACCCGAAGCAGATGTAAGCACAATATTCGGCGCACTATACGTACATCCTACATTGTCCGTAACAGTGAGCGTGTATGTTCCAGACGCAAGAGAAGTGTAAAGCGTATTTCCAGTTAATGGCGAACCATTGAAACTGTATTGGTATGGCGCCGTTCCTCCCGTAACCGTTCCAATGGTAACCGATCCGTTTGACTGACCACAATCCGGATTAGAAGAAGTGACGTTGACTGCAGTTATACCACCACTTGACACTAGTGTAATCGACGTGTCCTTTGTACAACCACTTGCGTTGGTAATAGTAATATCGTAAGTTCCGGCGGCAAGATTCGTTGCACTATTCACCGTTCCTGTTGTTGGAAATGGCCAATTGTAAAAATACGTATCCGATGGAGTTGGAGAAAAACTTATTGACCCATTCGATTGTCCACACTGAGGTTGCTGTACCAATGCATTCAGCTGAAAGGCACTAGCTACTACACAAGTTCCGTTACAGTTATTAGGTGTTGGAGCACCTAAGGCCCAGGAAGTGCCACCGTCGGTTGTTCGTTCAAATGACTGACCTGTTACTGTTGCCGAGACCATGTACTCGATACCGGGAATGGCAGATGCCGTTGCAAGACCACCACCACCACAACCACCAATTCTTTGCAGTGCCGCGCCAATGAACGTATCGTCCGTGTTTAATTTACCTGGATCATTAGAGGAGAAAGTCCAGTAAACACCATCGACTGCAGCACCGGACGCATCATACAAACCCACCCATCCATCACCATTGGGCAAATGCCATCTGCTTGCGTTAGATCTCCACAACCTTGAAGCATTTGCCGCAAGATTAAGATTAAAAGAGATACCCGTTGTATTAGGACCTCCTATTGTCACAAATCCTAAAGGTGGAATAACGGTACCGCTTGGAAAGGAAAATGCACCACCATTGGTAGCTCCATCCATTCCTCCTAGTGACCAACAGCTAATGTCTACAGGATCACAAGGACTGGTATTGTACAATTCAATAAACTCAGCACCTGAGGTAGCTGTCGCATTGTACATTGACTGAAAAGCCTGATCCGTATCACCACCCGATGGTCTTGGATGCACCTCGTTGATCACCACCTGCGAGTGGGTTCTTTGGGTGACAATCCCAACAAGAATAATACACAGTATTTTTTTCATATACATCAGTAAATGACCGTTATATTTCCATGTTTTGTTTGTTTTTCTCCGCTGGAAAACTCAATATCCGCCTTATAAAAATAAACCCCCTCTGAGACTTTATCACCATTGGTAAGTCCATCCCAAAATCCATTAACTGAATCATACTCATGCACCATATTCCCCCATCGGTTAAGAATTACCACGTGCAAACTGAGTACACATCCGGTACTAATAAACCAAGTGTCGTTACTATCATCTCCATTAGGCGTAAAGACATTCGGGATGTTCACAAAAGATTTTCCGTCCTCGCCTAAAATGATCATCTCATTATAAGAACAGCCATTGGCGTCCTCTACCTCCAGTATATAGGTATTGCCTGACAAACCGGAAACATAGGACGAATCCAGAATTAATCCATTCAAGTGATATTGATATGGCGCTGACCCACCATTCACCGTAACCACTGAAAGTTCCCCATTTGACTTGCCACAATCAGGAAGCACTTTATCTACATCCACGGAAGCTATCCCTGAAGATGGATCTACAATTAATCCATTCACAAGATATGTACACCCTTCATTGTCTGTCACTTCCAGGCTATAGCTACCAGCTGAAAGATTCGCAAAGGAAGTATCTAAGGAGGATCCAGCACTGTTGAAATTATAGTTATAAGGTGCGGTTCCGCCATACACCTGTTCGATCAAAACAGTTCCATTGATCTGACCACAATATGTCGGTAAAATCGAGATTGCGACGCTGTCAATAGATGCAGGGGCAATAAGTGTTAATGTTGTATCCCTGACACATGCTCCGGCAGTAACTGAAACAGAATAGGTTCCTTCCCCCAAGCCAGAAGCGGTAGTCGTAGAACTATCTGATATACCTGTGTTAGATGACCATACATAGGTGTAAAGAGATGATGAAGGATTTGCAGTCACTGCTATAGATCCATCATTGTTCGAACAAGAGGGCTCTTGTACCGCCGCGTCGATTGTGAACACATCATCTGAAATGACAGCCGAAAAAGTCTGGGTACATCCTGCGGCATCTGCCAAGGTTAATTGATAACTTCCCGGACACAATCCAGAAGCCGAGGATGAAGTTTGAGCAGCCGGATCATCCCAAGTGTAGGTATAAGGTGCTGTGCCCGCAGTTACTGTCGCGGTTGCAGTACCATTACATACTGTGACTCCGGTTTCTGCCAAACAGTTCAATGGATCATTACAGTTACCGTATGAAAAGTTTTCCGTAGACATCGAAGCAGACCAGGTACCTCCGTCGGGAATACGAACGTAGGTCATCCCCATGGATGAAGCCCCCAGATTAACACCTATTCCCGAAGTATTATAGGAATCAAGTTGTGTTACTCCTGCAGGGAGACTGTTCGTTGGTGGAATACAAGGATTCCCATTCAGATCAGCTGGTGTCGGAACACCCCAACTTATCATGTCCTGAGGAACACCATTTACATCGTAAAATCCAAACCAACCACCGGCATTTTGAAACCATAAACGGCTCACTCCGATTCCTCCATCAATACAAAGATTATTTCCAGCATTATTTACAATGACGTCTATAACTCCGGCAGGCGGAGCAGGTGCATTCTGTCCACGCACCACCACAAAACCAAGAGGTGGCACCACTGTTCCATTTGGAATAACGAATGCCATTCCATTAGAAACATAAGGCACGGAGAGAGTTGTACCCGTTGAATTATAGCTTCCTAAAATGTATCCTGAAATATCGACTGAATCACACCAGTCAGGATTGTATAATTCGATCCATTCGCCCTCTGAAACAGGGTTTGGACCCGGCCCAAAGATAGATCCATCCCCATTCGCAGGATAAATGTTAATCTCATTGATCATGATAGATGGACCTGAATAGTTACAACCCAAACAAGCAGAATTCGGTGTGGTAGAAATTGTTGCTGTCAATTGTGAATTATCTGCAATTAAAACGATCGAATCCAATTCACAACCATTGGCATCCTGAACGGTGATCGTGTATGAACCTGGCGCTAAGAGGGAAAATGAAGAGGTTGATCCAAGTGCAGAACCATCTAAAGCATATTGATAAGCAGGTGTACCACCAACCACATTCGTTACGGTAATGCTTCCCTGCGACGAACACGTGTTTGGACTAATCGTTAACCCGAGATCAGATGGGCCAACTACTCCCGACAAAACAACAAGCGAATCAAAAACACATCCGGCATTATCCTGAACTGAGAACGTATAGGTCCCGGCAGCTAAATTTGTGTAAGCCACAGTTGAGGTAAACGGCGATCCATTTAAAGAGAACAGATACGGAGAAGTACCCCCTGTGACGGCACTTTGTGTAATTGATCCATTGGCATTTCCGCAGGTTTCAGGCACAAGTACAAGAGTAATTTCTGAAGGCCCTCCCGTCAGTCCAATAGTTATAATAGAGTCAAGTTCACAACCTGTTGCGTCCGATACAGTCAACGTGTAACTTCCACTCGGTAAAGAAGTAAAGAGCGTAGTGCTTTGAAAATTAGCACCATCCACACTGTAATTGTAGTTTGGTGTTCCGCCTGAAACCGCATTCACGTTTAGCGATCCACCACTCGTACAAGTAGCATTCGTTAATGTCAGATCAACAGATTGAGGCCCAGCGATAGCACCTATTGAAAATACCGTATCGCCTTGACATCCCAGATTATCCTGCACATACAAAATATAATTTCCTTCAGAAAGATTATTGAAGATGGTCGATGCCGAATAATTGGTCCCATCCAGACTGTAACTGTAAGGACCAGTTCCTCCCGATGCCGAAGAAACCGTTAAACTACCATTGGCCAGTGCACACGTTTCATCTTGCGTGGAGAAAACGAATTGATCCGGCCCTCCCGAAGAGGAAAGAGTAAAGGAAGTATCTTTCGAACAACCTGTGGAAGATGTAATCGTCACCGAATATGTTCCGGCAGCTAATCCTGATGCGTTGGAACTATTACCAATTGCAGGATCAGACCATGAATAGGTGTAAACACCTGCTGGGTTTGGCGTAACAATAATACTTCCATCAGGGGAACCGCATGTAGCATCTGACAAAACTGCAGAAACCGTAAATGCTGCTGAGGAATAAGCTGTACCCGCATTTGGAGAACCAAAAGTAAGAACGTTGACTCTCGAAGTAGGTTGATTTCCATCTCCGGCACTTTGAATTGAACCATTACCTATAGCTCCAACGTATC
This sequence comes from uncultured Flavobacteriia bacterium, assembly GCA_903928365.1. Classification (GTDB taxonomy): domain Bacteria; phylum Bacteroidota; class Bacteroidia; order Flavobacteriales_D; family Crocinitomicaceae; genus M0103. The sequence goes on along the minus strand of CAIYQV010000086.1, from coordinate 9,852 downwards.
CTGCACATCTCTTCAATGATTCGATGGTGGGGTCACCAGGACCGGGAAGCGATGCCACAACAGGAGCCCCAGCTGACCCAGATGGCACATGAACAGGGGCGGTTGAAAAAGTGGAGTACCATACGTCCGCTGTATTGGAAGAGTTCCAGGAACTACAGCCCTCACCTGTAGCTGTTCCGTACCAGTAAACCAAATCCTTTGGAAGTCCGTTGGCATCATAGACGGCTACATATCCCCGGGAATTATCCAGATACCACCTCGCTCCAGACCAGCCTAAATTAGGTGTGCCGACATAGTTGTAAAGAATAAAATCTGGTGTTAGAGCTCCAGCAATGCCTCCCGTACCTGGACCTCCAAGTGTTATTCTTCCTCCTACCGGGATGATCGTCCCTGCTGGAAAACGAAAGGTTCCGCGTAAATCTGAACTACTGCCATTTGAAACCACAAACCAATGTGATACATCCAAGGGGCCGCAAGTTGGATTATACAATTCTATACCCTCAGCCCCCTGCGTACCAAAGATCAATGAATTCCAGTTGGCATCTGTAGGATTTGGTGCCTTCACTATTATCTCGTTGATGAATGTCTGAGTTAATCCTTTAATCGGCATTAAAGCGATCATCATTACCCCTATGCTAGCGATGAGTTTCATTCGTACGTTATTTTTATAGATGCAAAAATCTAAGAGTTCCTCCCGCGCGCGCGGGAATGGAATGATTTGTCACTAAATCTTACTTACAAAAGATTACACATACCAACCTTGTAAACTGTTTATGAATTACTTACAAAAAAAGAGAGGGGAAACAAATGTTTCTCCTCTCTTCACAAGCAGAAGTGGTGTTAGTCACTTCTTTGCCTCAACTTAACCTAAACTAACCTAACTCTAACCTTAACTTTAACTATGATGTGCGCTTATTAAAGCATCTTTATTCTGTTACTTTGATCACACGGATCGTTTCTTCCGCATTGATCGTTACGAAATAGACACCACTCGGTTGTTGCGACAGATCCAGCTGTTGCATCTCCTTTTGAGCGGTCATCTTCGTAATTTCTTTTCCTGTGATGTCTCGCACTACAATAATACTCTCTTGACGGTCAGACAAACCACTGATGTAGAACAAGCCTGAACCCGGATTTGGTAAAACCATCAATTCACTTGTATTCGAAATGGTTCTAATCTCTGAGTAAGATGTTTTACCATCAAAATCGGTTTGTTTCAATCGGTAGTAACTGATTCCTCTCAATGGTTCCAGATCGAACGTTTCGTAAGAAAGTAATTCGGTACTTGATCCTGCACCTTCTACTGTTTCGATTACCGACCAATCGATTCCATTGGCAGAACGTTCAACAGAAAAATAATCGTTGTTGCGCTCTGAAGCCGTTTGCCAGATTAATTCAACTTGACGTTTATAAAGACTTGCTTCAAACGAAATCAATTCTATTGGCAGTGGACATGAAACAAGCACATCATTTGTTGTCCCAAGAGTTGGTGTAGCGTCTTGAAACCATGTACCACCTGCATCTGCAGTTCTAGCGAATGTTTTTCCCATATCAGATGTGGCATTGATATCAAACAGAATTCTTTCCATACTTGCTTGATTTGTTTTGGCATCCGTGAAAGTTCCCCCACCACATGGAGTCGGTCTAGTCATAGTTGCAACATAAGACGCGTCTGTATTAATCATTGTCGCCGGATCCCCCGTTGAGCTAGTCCACCAAACTCCATCAACAAATGCTTTGTTTTGATCATAAAGTATAAGCCACCCATCACCATTTGGAAGGTGCCATCTAGCAGCACCAGAACCCCACAATGAACCAGTACCATTGGCGGGCAAATATGTTGATAAATTAAATGTGGCCCCTGAATTTGCCCCTCCCAGGGTTATAAATGCATGTGGACCTATTGTGGTACCGGCCGGAAATGAAAACACACCGCCATTCAAACCACCGTCCATACCACCAATTGACCAACACCCTATATTTACAGCTGTGCAGCCAGAATTGTAAATTTCAACCCATTCTTGGCCACATCCAACTGTTGAGCTATACATGGATTGCTTACATCCATCACTATTATCTGCTCCAGATAAAATAGTATATGTACTACCTGGAGCAACCATTATTTCATTAATTACTATTTGAGAAAATGAACTCGTAATAAAACCCAAGACAAATAAAAGGTTTAGTAAACTTTTTTTTCGAAAAAAGAATTCTACGTTGTCCATTTCCGTGTGCAAGATTTAATTTCAACAAACTTAAACCCTAGCTAACGTGAACTTTTAAATAATCAGAAACTGTAATACTTAAGCAATTACATCCCGTTACAAAAACAGATTCTTCAATTTGATTTTTAGCTATTTACATCAAAAATAGCTTTCACCATTTTCTCCTGGCGTTCGGCTTTGGCAGCACCTTTAAATTGGGTTGGATCGAACGTTGCTCGGAAGGAGTCCTCGTGCTTAAGGATCGCTTCTCGGATCACATACTTTGGCAACAAGTAAGACAACTCTTCGAATACGATCTGGTCAGGCTCCACACGGAATTCGAATTGACCGCCATCATTGGAGAAAAGCATTTCCTGGGTTAGTTTTACCGATGCATCCTTATTCCAGAATTCCACCATACGGAATTTGGTCGTGGAAAGATCGGGATGCATGAGTTTGATATCATGTTTACGTGCCAGGGCAAAAAGGATCCAGTTGGCAAAAGGCTGCAGCAATTTAACTGCGGTGACTTCGGCACTGCGAATGTCTGAAGTATCCTCACCCTGAAAACGAATCCGTAAAACATAACGTTCGTTCTCCCGATTGAATCCCAGACTGATCGATGTTACGCGCAAAGCACGTTCTTTCTTACGTTCCTGCTCTTCGTGTGCGATCTGTTTCATTTCCATTGTAACCAATCCGAAATAAGCCACTGAAATAAAATTGAAAAACGTAATCCCTACGAGCAAATGCACCAAAGCAAAGAAATAATAAGGCCTCATCGACTCGCCTATGACGGCGATTCCCGGCAATACCATTTGTGTCAATCCAAAGACAATAAACATCAACAGGATAAAGCGCTGAAGCAGTTTATCCGTCCAAAATCTGATAATGGCTGAGTACATGGCTACGGAAACAAGCAAAATAGTGGATAGCGATATCAGGGCATCCACAATAATAATTGCCTTTTTACCCAGATCACTTTCCACATTTCGGTCTAGAACCGTAAAAACTACTGTGACGATAGAGAAAAAGACAAATATAAAGTTCAACCATTGTTCAGGTTTTCGGAAAAAAGCAAATCGTTCTCTCCAGCCTTCAAACACATTCGGAAAATAGGGTACCGAAGCACACAAAAGCAAATTACTGAATGATGACAAAATTCGGTCATTAAACGCATTGATCAATGAGGGCATGGGAGGATCATAATACTTATAAATCCCGACAAGAGTCCATGAGAACATAGCCAGAGAGATAAAAAGCATTCCTCGTTTTTCACTGGAAGACAACTTGATCTGCCTCCACAAAAGCAGCATGAACATCCCTCCAACGAATGTTACACCAATTAAACAAAGTAAATAGAACTGCTTAGTGGTCATTACGAATTAGAATTGCAAAAGTCCGTTCAATGCGTTTCGAACTTTATCCGCATTCGTCAATAGAGCGGCTTCCAATATCGAATTTAATGGAATAGCAGGCGTATCAACCGATCCAACAATTGCAACCGGCGCGTCAAGGAATTTGAAATTATCGCGTTGTATTCTTCCGGCAAGACCAAGTGTAAAAGTGGCTTCCTCTGATTCTTCTGTAACCAACATCACCTTTCCGTGTTTTTGAGCCACTTCATTCATCTTGTCATGATCAAGTGGATTCAGCGTACGGAGATCGATGATCTCTACCCTACCTTCAAACTCTTTGGCAGCCTCAATAGACCAGTACACTCCTCTACCGTAAGTGATAATCACCGCTGATTCACCCTTCGCAATGAATGTTGATTCAGCCTCCTGTACAACCCTCGCCTTTCCAAAAGGAATGACATAATCTTCATCCGGTTCAATCGACATGGCACCTTCAGTCCCTTTGATTTTTGACCAGTACAAACCTTTGTGCTCAAAAATAACAACAGGATTTGGATCGTAATAAGCCGATTTCATTAATCCCTTGAGATCAGCACCCGTTGACGGATAAGCCACTTTGATCCCACGAATATTTGTGACTACAGATTCCACGCTCGAGGAATGGTAAGGCCCGCCGGAACCATAGGCACCAATAGGAACACGCACAATACAGCTCACTGGCCATTTACCATTCGAAAGGTAATAGGAACGTGAAACTTCAGTAAACAATTGGTTCAGTCCCGGCCAGATGTAATCTGCAAATTGTACTTCTACGATCGGCTTCAGACCAACAGCTGACATTCCAACAGTTGAACCTATAATAAATGCTTCCTGAATCGGCGTATTAAATACCCGATTATCTCCAAACTGTTGGGCCAAAGTTGCTGCCTCACGAAAAACACCTCCCAATCTTCCACCAACATCCTGACCATATAATAAGGCTTCCGGATGCTTTTCCATCAATTCTCGAACTGCAAATAGCGCAGAATCCACCATGACGGTTTTCTTCTTTCCTTGCGGTTCGCGTTCTCCTTTCTCTTCAGTTACTGGTGTAGGTGCAAAAATGAAATCAGTGACAGACTCCGGACTGGGATCTTCCGCATTTAAAGCACGATCATATTCTGAATCCACGAAACCACTTATCTCCTTTTCGATCTGAGTTAACTCATCTTCGCTTGCTCCATTCTGAATAAGGAAATCCCTCAGCTTCGGATACGGATCACGAGAAGCTGCTTCCTCCAGATCATCTCTATACCACTCCTTTCGAACCCCTGAAGTATGATGCCCAAGTAGCGGTACCTTAGCATGGATCAAAAACGGACGACGTTCTTTACGAACCGTCTCGAAAACCTCCTTGACGGTAGTGTAAGATAATTCGAAGTCGCTACCATCGATGGTACGCACTTCAATCCCATTAAATCCTCGCATGTACTCCGACATGTCCTGAGCACGCGTCTCTTTGGCATTCGCACTGATATCCCAACCATTATCCTGCACGAGAAAAACCATGGGAAATTGCTTTAGCGCTGCCATTTGAAGTGCTTCAGAAACCTCCCCCTCAGTGCAAGAAGCATCGCCCAACGAACAAACCACAACTGGATCATCACCGCCAAAATCTTCGGCCAACCCTTGTTTCTCTTTGTATTGAACTCCCATAGCTACTCCAGTCGTTGGAATCGCCTGCATTCCTGTTGCTGAAGATTGATGTGGAATCTTCGGCATGTCAGGTCTATTCAAAGAAGGATGCGAATAATAGGTCCGTCCACCTGAAAAAGGGTCATCTTTTTTAGCAAAAACCTGAAGCATAAGTTCGTATGGCGTCATGCCTATCCCCAACAGAATACTATCGTCCCGGTAATACGGAGAAACCCAATCTTGCGGCTTTAATTGCATTCCCACAGCCAATTGAATGGCTTCGTGTCCCCGGGAAGTGGCATGCACGTATTTGGCCGTAACTTCCTTATTGACTTCATATTTCTCAGCCAGTGTTTTGGCTGTACACATTAGCCTAAAGGCTTTCAACAGCTCATCCTTTGCCACTTGACTGATCATTTGTTTCGATTTCGTTTCCGCGGAATTCATTCCCGAATTAATTGTATCAAGGTATCAAATATACAAAAGGAATCGCATTGATAAGAATTACACCAAATTGACTTCTTTTTAACTGAGCACAGATAAATAGCGAGTAAGACAGTCTTTTTCAACCTCTAGAATGAACTGTATAAAATCCTTTTTGGAATGATCGACCTGAGATTGTTCAAGACAATTGTAATAGGACATCCGAATGGCATGATCCCCCTTGATATTGGCAATCACATATCCATGTTGAAGTAAAATAAGATTCATCAGCAACCTTGAAACACGTCCATTACCGTCTACAAAAGGATGTATTGTTACCAACCGTTGATGAAACTCCGCAGCAAGAATTACCGGATGAATCAATCGTTGGTTTTTATGATACCAGACAAAGAGACCCTCCATTTGCTCTTTAACTTTTAGCGGACTGGGAGGCATATGTTTACTTCCGGAAATCATGACCTGTACATCTCTGTATTTACCTGCGTATTCTGGAATGATCCCACGCAAAATCAGATTATGGAGATTGAGCAACTCACGCTCGGTAAGTTTTACTTTTCGGTGAACCAGATCCTTAATGTAATCAATTGCTTCCTGATGATTGATAGCTTCAAGATGCTCTCGCATAGATTTCCCTGAGATCGTTAATCCTTGATTGACGACCATATCTGTTTCCTTTAGGGTAAGTGTATTCCCTTCAATACGGTTACTTTCAAAAGTGTATTCCAACTCCAACGCCTGCGCGATTCGGTAACTGTCAAAAGCACGCAATGAATCAAGCTGAGATTTCAAGTCATTGATGAGGTTCAAAGTAACATCAAAAGACTGGTCCGTACTGTTTTTATTATAGGATTGCTGCTCTTCCTGAATTAATTCAAGTGCACGAGAAACTATTGTATAATCGGACAATTCACGCATTAATTTCTCCTTGAGCCATTGCGCCAAAAGTTCTGAAGGATCAATGTCGAGATGATGCGCTATTTCATCTATTTGCTCTCGTGTTGGCAAACGTTGACCACTTTCAAATTTACTCACTAATGCCTGATCAATTCCTAACAATTGAGCAAGCTCCCTCGTTTTTAAATTTCGCTGCACGCGTTTTGATTTGATCAAATTTTTCATGACTTATTTTATCATGACAAATTTAGTCATTTATTTTAGGTATCCAAAAAAAAAGCGGATTTCTCCGCCTTAATTAATTATTATTCTCAATAATATAATCCAGAACCTTCTGCATGAGATGAACTCTATCCTTTCCTAATACATTGTGCTTGTGCATTGGATAAGGGAAAAAATCCATCTGAATTCCCAGATCAACAAACTTTTTGACAAGCGCATAATTATGCTGCATCACCACAACATCATCGATCGTACCATGAATAAGCAACAAATCACCTTTTAAATTTCCAGCATGCGTCATCAGAGACGCCTGCTCGTATCCTTTAAGATTCTCCTCCGGGCGATCCATATAGCGTTCTCCGTACATGATCTCGTAGTATTTCCAATCCGTCACTGGGCCTCCGGCAACACCGACTTGAAATACTCCAGGATGACGCAACATTAAAGAAGTGGTCATAAACCCTCCAAAAGACCAACCGTGAATGGCCAATCGATTGCTGTCAACATATGGCAGAGATTTCAGAAACTTCACACCTGCAAGCTGATCATCCATCTCTAACGTGCCGAGCTGACGGTGGATCTGTGATTCAAATGCAAATCCACGATGCGCCGATCCTCTTCCATCCACAGTATAAACCAAATACCCCTGTTCTGCCATCCAATACATCCAAAGATTCGCACCATCCAGCCAGGAATTCGTTATCATTTGAGCATGTGGACCGCCATAAACATAAACCATGACAGGATATTTCTTAGAAGGATCGAAATTGCTTGGTTTGATAAGCCTCGTGTATAGCTTTGTTCCTTTGTTATCAAGCGTAGCGATTTCCGAGCTACCTATTTGGTAATCTTTCAGTTTATCCTCACTTTCGATCAACGTTTTCATCAACTTCAATGTTTTGGCATCGAGTATCAGTGCTTTGTGAGGAACATTGTGACTTGAGAACGCATCATAATAATAGGCATCATCTGACGAAATCAACAATTCGTGGGTACCCGATTCACATGTGATAAGTTGCTGTTTTCCATTGGCAACTGTTACTTTGTAAACAAGCGTATTGGTAGCATCTGGTCCAGTGGCTGAATAATAAACCGACTTACCATCCTTGGATGCATTCACTATTTCCTTCGCCGGAAAAGTATTAGACGTCAGCTGACGAATCAACTTACCATCCAGAGTATAGTAATACAAATTATTGTATCCATCCTTTTCAGAAACCCACACAAAATTGCTGGATTTTGGATCAACGAAAAAAGCGGGATGTTCCGGTTCCACCCATTTCTCATTCTTTTCTTCAAGTATTGTGCGAATAAATGCACCCGTATTCGAATCGTATAGGTTCAACCACATCCGATTTTGTTCTCGGTTGACTTCAGCAATAAGTACAAACTGATCATCAGGAGTGAACGTAAAATTTGTCAGGTAGGAATCTGCGGAACCTCTTGGACTAATAAATACGGTTTGCTTAGTCGAAAGATCATAAATCCCCACTTTTGGCTTCTCAGATTTTTGTCCAGCCATAGGGTACTTGATCGACATTAATGCCCCCGGAGTTTGATTAATATCTAACAACGGATAATCATGCACTTCTGATTCGTCTTTTTGGTAAAATGCCAGCTTCAGCCCTTTGTTTGACCAAAACAAACCCCCACTGATACCAAATTCATTGCGGGCGATACTTTGACCTGAGACTAAATTTTTATCTGCGTTATCTGTCACAATGAGCTTCAGTCCATCCTTTGTATTTAGATAAACATTATTCCCTCTTGTGAAAACCACATTACCGGAAGCTGAATGATAGAGTGCATTTTCTGCTCCCTCACCCAGTTGATGAATTTTCTGACCTTTGGATTCGGTCACATTGTACAGGTAGTAATCTGTTCCATCAATGATTAAAAAAGATTTGTCATTCTGCCATTCCAAACCGAAGAACGAACTGAGCTGACAACCAAGATCCTTATTTAACTTTTCAATAGATAGCATTTCCGTGACGGGAGATTTTGCACCTACCAGCGAAGAATACATGGTTTGGTAATTTCTGCTGTAATAGGTATATCTGCCTGAGCCGGGAACCCATTGAAAACCATACATCCTGTCGGGACCAAAAATTCGATTCTGACCTAACACTGCATCTTTTAGTGTTAATTCTTTTTTCTGAGAAAGTGTCGTAAAAGTGAAGAATACACTTCCGAGAAAAAGTAAAATGACATTTTTCATAAAATCTTAATTTATTGATTTGAGTAAAAACGAAGAAACTGGCAAGGCTGTCTTGTAGCACTGAACAACCAACTCATCAAGTCCTGGCTTCTCGATAGTTTCAGGTGCAAATTCTGCAAAATAATACCATTGCTTATTGAAAATGAGCGGTTGTTCGGTTGCTGATTGCTTGAATTCAGCAGGAAGAATCTTGTTCTTTTCACCTCTGATCATTCCATACAACTTTTGAAATGCTGGTTCATTTATGAGCGAACTAAATTCATTCGCATTAGACACAATATGGGAACGTATATCGTAAATCTCATCTTTGTCAGGCTCATACACACCACTGTAAACGCGTACATGTTCCGGGGTAAGTTCTACATAAACGCCACTCATGGATCTGCTTTTTTTGCCCCCTGGGGAGATTACAGCGGATGAATAGAGTTTATATGGAGTTTTATCAGCTGAGAAACGTACATCCCTGTTGATTCTAAAAATGCAATCTTTTGCTTCAAGATTTTCAAACGTAGGATCAAGCTTGGATAATTCACTTATCAAATACTGAACAAAGTGCTTGAACGGTTCCTTCACAGAAAGCTCGTATCGCTTGCGATTCAAATCAAACCAATCCTTATGATTATTGGCTGCCAATTCCTTAAAAAAAGAGACATAATCACTTGTAAAAAACACCTTATCGCTCACAGTAAAATTTTCCCAAAAGTAAGGCTTCAAAGCATTTATTGCTAATCGAACCATTAAATTAATAGGACAATGCAAATCTTTCAAGGTGAGCGAATATTTGTACATTTATCGAAATTTCAGACGTTATGAAACATGTGTCTTTACAAAGTATTGA
>CAIYQV010000085.1 GCA_903928365.1 uncultured Flavobacteriia bacterium | reverse complement strand
AGTTGTCTTTCGGCATTTTCTGCGCTTTAAGGGTTCAATTTTGAATCTTATTCTACAAATTGAGCGCAAATTTAAGTAAAACAACGGAGCCTGTTCGGAGATGTTTAAGGATGTTTTGAACAATGAACGTGAATAATCAACCAAATCAACTACCTGATCTATTTTCAATAAGGCTAAGTTTATCTTTGTACAATGACAACGAATGTCAATCATATCCGCTCCGGACGCTTATTACTGGAATACTTTTGTTACGGCGAAGGAACGAAAACGATTATATGCTTGCACGGACATGGTCGACCGGCCTCCGATTTTGAGTTTGTTACCGGTGAAGGAAGACGTGTCATTTCACTGAATTTGTTTCATCACGGAAATTCAACCTTTCCGGTCGATGAAATTGAGGAAAATCCTCTCCGAACCTCAGAATTTATTGAACTGTTTGAACAACTCCTATCTGTTGAAAAAGTAACCCGATTTCATTTGTTCGCATTTAGTCAGGGTGGACGATTTTCGCTTTGTTTACTGCCTTTTTTCATTGAAAGATTAGAAACAGTGACGCTCATTTCTCCCGACGGAATGGATAATCACAGTTTTTACAACTGGTCTTCCAGGCAAAAATGGGCGCGCAGGTTATTTCGAAAGTTCGAAAATGATCCTTCACGAATTGCTACGTACAGTTCGATCGCATTTAGACTGAAACTGATGCGTCCAAAAGTGAAAGCTTTTGTAGATGAATTTTCTTCGAACAAAAACCAGTTCGTCAGAGCTTCCAGAACCTGGAGAACCTTTCGATTGATGCAGCCCGATAACAGCGCTATCGCAATAGCGCTAAAAACACACCCTATCCCCTTTCTCATCATTATGGGTAGCTATGACCAAGTGATCCGACCGAAACAAGCTTATCGTTTTGCTAAAAAGATTGGAATGAAGGATTGTGTTAAAGAAATTCCAAATGGACATCATTTCTTTAAAACTTCGTCAATAAATAAGTTTATTCCTCTTCTGCCCTTTCTGTAATAGTGCTTATCTTTGAACGAATAACAACACACATGAACAGCATACTTAATCACCTGGATATCAATCGAAAAATTACACGTTTGGCTCACGAACTACTTGAGAATTCGTTTGAAGAACCTGTTCTTTACGTTGGCGGGATCTGTGGAAACGGAATTCTCATTGCAGAAGAACTGAAAAAGATCATTGAATCGCATTCTGAACAAGAAATCCATGTATTCGAGATCTTGATCAATAAGGACGAACCATGGAAAGATGGGGTAAAACTGACGATCGATGAGTCCCGCTTAAAAAATGCATACATCATTTTAGTGGATGATGTACTCAACTCTGGAAAGACCATGCAGTACGCGCTCATGAAATTCCTGGAAGGCCCTACAAAATCAATTAAAACACTGGCACTTGTTGACCGCACCCACAGGCGTTATCCGATCAAGGCAGATTTTGTAGGATTGAGTCTGTCTACCACCCTTAAAGAACGTGTTGAAGTAGAATTGAACGGCACCTCCTCGCGTGCATTTCTTGTTTGACGCCATGAAAAAGATCACAGAATCGGCATCAAAGTACAATCATCTTGAACAGATGAGTACAAATGAGTTGTTGCGAAACATCAATAACGAAGATAAATCTGTTCCATTAGCTATCGAAAAAGAGCTGCCAGCCATCGAATCATTTGTGGAAGCTTGTTTCAAGCGCATGGAAAAAGGCGGACGATTGTTTTATATAGGTGCAGGCACGAGCGGCCGACTCGGTATTGTCGATGCAAGCGAATGTCCACCAACCTTTGGTGTGCCGCATGGTTTGGTCATCGGAATCATTGCCGGAGGAGATACAGCGATTCGTAAAGCAGTTGAATTTGCAGAAGATGACGAAAACCAAGGTTGGAAAGATCTGGAGGAATATAACATCAATGAAAATGACACCCTTGTTGGAATTGCCGCTTCAGGAACTACGCCTTATGTAATTGGAGCCTTAAAGGAAGCGCAAAAAGCTGGAGTTCTAACCGGTGGAATTTCTTGTAATCCGGGTTCTCCACTTTCTGAATTAGCCGAATTCCCTATGACACCTGAAGTTGGACCTGAATTCGTAACAGGAAGTACGCGCATGAAATCAGGCACTGCTCAAAAGTTAGTGTTGAACATGATCTCGACCTCACTGATGATCCGATTAGGTCACGTTAAGGGGAATAAAATGGTAGACATGCAATTGAGTAATAACAAACTCGTTGACCGTGGTGTAAAAATGATCATGGATGAAACGGGTATTCCCTATGAACAGGCAGAAGAGCTGTTGTCTGTTTATGGTTCAGTACGGAAAGCTGTAGATTATTATCAAGGCCATCACTGATGTCCGTTTCCGCCT
>CAIYQV010000084.1 GCA_903928365.1 uncultured Flavobacteriia bacterium | reverse complement strand
ACTGTTTTTTATTGCTTTTGTATGCACAATGGCATTTGGTCAATATCAGGTTGGTCACACTACTATTACGTTTAACGACCCATCCCGAACTGGTGGGTTTGGATCTGGTGGAGGCACCGGAAGACAAATTCAAACGGAGATCTATTATCCGGCTGCGGCTGCGGGAGACAATGTTGCTGCTTCGACAGGTACATTTCCTGTAATTGTTTTTGGTCATGGGTTTGCCATGTCTTGGGATGCGTACACCAATATTTGGGAACACTTTGTCCCAATGGGATACATCATGGCTTTTCCCCGAACAGAAGGTTCGCTCGTTCCTTCGCCAAGTCATTCTGATTTCGGATTGGATCTCGCTTTAGTAGAGCAGCTTATTCAAGGCCAAAATACAACCTCAAGTTCCATACTTTATCAGCATGTTAGTGCGAATGCGGCAATTATGGGGCATTCCATGGGAGGGGGGGCTACCATCCTTGCAGCTCAAAACAATACGAATATAAAAACGATCGTGGGACTTGCGCCTGCAGAGACGTCCCCTTCGGCTATCTCAGCGGCCCCAAATGTTACAGTGCCAGCAGTAATTTATTCAGGTAGCTCGGATGGAGTGACTCCTCCTGCAGATCATCATGTGCCGATCTATAATGGATTGGCTTCGGTATGTAAAACATTCGTTAGCATCATTGGTGGGGCTCATTGCTATTTTGCGAATTCAAATTTCAACTGTGATTTTGGTGAAGCGACATCTTCAAGCGGAATTAGCATTACGCGTGAACAACAGCAGGCTACAACTTTTGCATCTTTGGATCTATGGTTGGATTATATTTTGAAGGGTAATGCCTCTTCCTTCAATGCATTCCTGAATGAGTTGAATTCAACACCAGCATCTGAAGCTATTCCCGAAACGACTTGTACTTCGACTGCTATCGTCAGTGAGTTGGTGCTGTCGTTTGAAGAATTGTATCCAAATCCTGTGGAGGATCAATTGATCTTGCCATTTGAGCCTCTTACAAGTTACCATATTCTTGATGCACAAGGAAAGCTCCTTATACAAGATGTTTTCAATGGAGTGGTAGATGTGCAGTTCCTTGAAAAAGGCGTTTATTTCATTCGATCAGATCGTGGGAATTATACGTTTATCAAAAATTAAGTGAATGAAAAATAAGTATTAAGGGTCTTGATTTGCATAATTGAGAATTAATTCCTATTTTGGGAATCTAAATTCAAGATGGGAAAGTCAAAGATCTTTGTGGTCGAGGATGACCAGCTATATGCTCAGGTCTTGCGACATAAACTGTCGCTTGATCCCGATTTTGAGGTGTCCGTTTTTAATGATGGTCAATCGTTACTTAGTCGCATGCACGAGCGACCTTCCGTTATCACGCTTGATCACGAATTGCCAGATATCAAGGGGCTTGAATTGCTCAAGAGAATAAAATCACGTTACCCAACAGTGGAGGTGATCATTTTATCTGCACAAGAAGATGTGGCTACCGCAATTGAAATGATACAGGGTGGTGCTTACGATTACATCATTAAGGATTCCGGTTCATTAGATAAACTATGGTATAAGGTTCATCAGGCAAATGATAGAAGTATTCTTAAAGAGGAGGTAGAACTTCTTACAAATGAGGTAAATACAAAATATACCTTTCGCAATTACATAGCAGGTTCAAGTGCCCCAATGCAACGTGTTTTTGCCTTGTTAGAAAAATCAGCGAAGGCAAATATTACCGTGTCTATCACTGGTGATACAGGAACGGGAAAAGAATTGGCAGCGAAGGCCGTTCATTTTAATTCTGATCGAAAGAAAAAACCTTTTGTGGCAATCAATGTGGCTGCGATTCCTAAAGAATTGATTGAGAGTGAATTGTTCGGTTATGAAAAAGGTGCCTTTACTGGTGCGGAACAATCAAAGCCGGGTAAGTTTGAAGAAGCAAATCAGGGGACTTTGTTTCTGGATGAGATCGGTGAGATGGATCTTAATATGCAATCGAAGCTTCTAAGGGTTTTACAGGAACGTGAATTAACGCGATTGGGATCCAATAAGAATATTCCGATTGATGTTCGACTGATTGTTGCAACCCACAAAGACCTGCTTAAGGAGGTAAAGGCAGGGAAATTCAGACAGGATTTGTATTACCGCTTGTTAGGTATTACGATCGATCTTCCACCGTTGAAGGAACGAGGAAATGACATTATATTGCTTGCCAAGATTTTTGTCAAGGAGTTTTGTGATCAGAATAAAATTTCTGTCAAAGAATTGTCTAGCAAGGCTAATGAGAAATTGCTTTCGTATCACTATCCCGGTAATGTGCGCGAGTTGCGAGCGATTGCGGAAGTTGCGGTAGTGATGTCAGACGGAGCCATCATACAAGAAGAAGATATCCAGTTTCATCAGCGCAACGACATTGATGAACTTATCCAGCAAGAAATGACATTGGATCAGTACATTCAGACGATATTAAACTGGTATTTAAAAAAATACAATAACAACATTCTTTTGGTTGCAGATAAATTGAAGATGGGTAAATCTACGATCTATCGAATGCTAAAAGAAGGTAAACTGAAAGCGTAATGCTTCGACTGAACGACGAGCAACTAAACCTTTTATTTCCGTTCTCTTTTCGAATGGACGCCGAGAGAAATGTGCTTTTTGTAGGGAACTCTCTTCAGAATTTATTGGGTGAAAGGGGACTCACTTCTGATGAATTTACTTTTTTCAAGGGTGATATGCATGATACTTTAAGTCAGATAGACCTGTCAGAATCATCGCCCATTTCCTTTTCTATAAATATCGAAGGAAATGTCCTTCCTTTCAAAGGCATGATCATTAGAGATAACGATTCTTCTGAGATGGTTTTTTTGGGTGGACCAATCACAACGGATCCGGATTTATTGAAGGTTTTTGAACGCAATGAGGTCTCTTTTAGTGAAATAGATACGACGCCACAATTATTAGCCGAGATCGATCGAAACCACTTCGTACGCAAAGAGATGGCGGAGGTTGCGGATAAACTCATTGGATATCATGACGAATTGATCGATACCACTGCCCGAATGAATAGTCTGCTGGAATCATTGGACTCTGCTATTTTGTCAGAGAGTCATGACCGCAAGATTGTTATTGTCAATGAGTTGTTCTGTAAATTGTTCAACATGCCTGGGAGTCCAAAAGATTACCTTGGAATGGACTGCTCACATGCAGCAGAGTATTCCAAATCACTTTTTAAGGATCCGGAGGGATTTGTGAACGGGATTGATAGCTTGATCAACAAAAAAGAGCGTGTTATCGGAGAATTACTCTATTTGAATGATGGACGTGTGCTTGAACGCGATTTTATTCCAGTATTCGATCATGGAGCATATTCGGGTCATACCTGGAAATATCAGGATGTAACTGAATTGT
>CAIYQV010000083.1 GCA_903928365.1 uncultured Flavobacteriia bacterium | reverse complement strand
GTGTAAGCCTCATCCCAAACTGTATCGGCATGTGCTACCAGTACTGCCTTGTTCTCCCGTTTCCCTTCAATGAAAAGAAATCGCTGCTTGGGATCGGTAGGATGAGCGTGGAACAAGGAATCTTTCTGTCTGTATGCATCAAAGACCGTTTCAGTTTGCCACAGAGGTTGATTAAGGAAATGATGTAATGTGTCAACTGCATTCATTTGGTGTATTTTGAAAATGGATAATGCAGTAAATCCGGGGCCATAACAAATGGATGTAAATTCAGATCAGAAAAGTTTTCAGGAAATAATTAAATTAGGGTTATGGATAAGTTATTATTGAACAACCTGGAGGTTTATACGGAAGATGCTCCAAAAAAAATGCGGTGGAAAGAAGCCGTTCAATATGCCATTGATGCCGGAAATGATTGGAGATTGCCATCGAGTGCTGAGTTCAAGGCGATTCGCACAGAAAACAAAACCTCGAAATTGACCAAATTTCAGAAGGATTACTACTGGTGTTCAGAGGAAGTGTATCCGGGGTCGAGGGATGCCATCGCCTTTCACATGGGTGAAGGCAAGAAATACGAAGACACCAAAACGTGTTTGTCCTATGTCAGGTTGGTTAAAAATAATTTTTCGCATTCAGATGATCCGGCCGGGGCGATCGTTCCTCGTATAAATGAAATTTTAATCAATATCATAAAGGAAAACAAAAAGGAACTTTCTGACGATTTTGATTTTAAGGTACTGACTCATTATGGGTATGGTAAATTCTATCTGGGTAAACTGGATGGGTCTTACGACATGTCGTTTTATTCCTTGGTTCATTACATTCTTTACCAGGAAGAGCTGTATCCACTTTTTTTAAATTCAGCCCAGCTGAAAGATCTGGAACAACTCGTTAAAAACGAACCTGAAGCGATCTACAGACCAAAAGATGATGCAGAAAACTTTGATTTTGTTCAATACGAGATGCTCGATCATGTCACCTCATGCGCTTTAAAAACAGTGCGGGATAAATTAGTGAAACTTGGACATTCCGTACAACTTTTTGATTCCCATTTAGGTCAGGAAGAGTAATTGAAAGAACTCTTTAATTCTGATCCTTTATCGGCGTGCTCTGCTTGTTGCGCTCCTTCTTTAGTTCCCTGAGGGCCTGAATAGTCAGATCAAGTTCGACTGCATCCTCATTCTGTTCATCAAAGAGTTCATGGTATTTATCGCGCCCAAAAAACTCCCAATACACGAAATGTGCAAATAATAAAAAGAGGTAGCTATCCGGGCCGAAAATGAACGCAAAAACAATACAGGGACTTAGTGAAAAAAGCCAGATGAATGTCTTGGTGTAAAAGAATCGCAGAAGTAGATGAATTCGGAGATAAAGGCGAAATACCCAAGAAGATAATTCTGCGGTATTGTTTTTCTCTGTTTCCAGGATGATGTGGTAATCTGTACACGCCATAACTTGCTTGTTTTTGGATAATACGCAAGTAATGAAGTCCGATAACACCCCGAACTAAAATCTGAATTTTGTTACTATTTATGGTTCAAGAAGATTGATCGGTGCTTTCATGAAAATATCTGGTGCTGATTTGAACTAGAATGGCATTAAGTACCTAGGTGAATAATAGTTCTTGTAGAGGTTGAAAACATAGAGCCACCTCTGTTTTTTTATCGCTCCCGCTCAATTACTTGATTAATTGCTGCATCTGGGTCTGTATTAAATTGGTTATTCCTCAGGAGATCTTAATCGAATTTGATTCCCTCTCCTTCTTAATGTCTTCAAGCACCCAAATGGTTATTTCCAGTTCTTCTGTATCGTTGGAGCAGAATTCCTCACATTTTCTTTTCCCATAGAGCATCCAGTAAAGAAAATGAATAATAAGAAAGAAGAGATACTCTCCGCTAAAAAATGAAAAAATGGCAAAGGGAATAAAGGAAATGGACCAGAAGAATTTTTCGTTCGTTAAGTAAAGCAAAATACGATGAGCTTTCAGGTATCTGTTGAATTTTCGTTCAGAATATTCCTGAGTAGTGACAAACTCTTTTTCTTTTATCTCATGATAATTTGAAGTGGACATATTGCAATGACTTTAGTTGTGGTCATTACGCCACTTATTAAGAGAAATAACACTATTTATTTAGGGCCCTCAAAAGCAATACTTTACCGCATGCCAGATTGCTACAAATTCTTCGATCGTTACGTGACCGTCAATGTGAAATTGAATATCACTTGAATAGGAGGAATTCCCGGTGTAAACCCTTCCACTGTTAATAGTTGCAATCACATCACTGCTGTAGGTGGAAGTACCTTTGTAGATTTTGCCATCCCGGATGGTCATGATAATATCACTTGAGTAGGAGGAATTGCCTTTAAAAACTTTGCCATCGACGATATTGTACAGAACATCACTCGAATAAGAACTGTTTGCTTCATAGATCTTATTCCCATTGATATTACAGATGACATCTGATGAATAACTGGATGATTTTTTATACACCTTGTCATTCGAAATATTGCATAGAATATCACTTGAATAAGTAGAAGTGCCTTTGTAAACGTTAGTCATGATCGTATAATTTTTTTAACTAAAATAATCTTTTTTGTCTGACAAACAAAAATTTCAGATTAGATTTTGAGCTGAAAACCCAGGGTCAGGTTATAATAATAGTTGTCAATGGGTAGGGGGCGGTAATTGTCAAGGTTGTGATCGTAGTGGACAATAAAACTCAGATTTTTATTGACTTCGAAATTCAAATTACTGTCGAAAAACCAACGAGGATCGGTAAAATGTTCGTTGAACGGAAACTGAATAAACGTAATACCTGAAAAATCTATTTTCTTACCTAGTTTCAAAGCAAATTTTGCAGAGAGATTAAGTCGGACAAGCTCTCTGTATACGACGTCCAGAGAAGTCATATTGGCCTTGTAACCAAAGGATTTTAAATTCGGATTCCATTTTTCATTTTCATAAAAAACACCAATACTCGTGTAGAGATCCGAGCGTTTTTTTTCCAACCAGCGCATGCGCAGGTTCATCCCTCCTAATCCTCTGTATTCCATCCCCTGAATACCGTTCCATTGATATTGCGTGAAGAGATCAGGGTGAATTTTTCGGGTATCATTATCGCGAAATCGTAACTGAAAAAAACCATTGTTCTCAAGCAAAGAACTTCCGTTCATGATCAGATCAGTCTGCCCGACGAAAATGAACACCCGATTTTTCTTTACAAATAGATCCATTTCACTGGTATTAGTGAACTCTATCACGTTGCGACGTTGCTTGTCGCCCGAGAAATTGAATATAAATGAACCTTTGAAATTCTTTTTAATACTGTCTTGACCGTTTTCCCGGTCTATATTCAGAATCTGAGTCCAGATAAAAAGAGGGATAAAAAATAGAACGATGGAGATAGTCTTTGGAATAAGCATATAGAAGATATTTATTCAAAGGTAGTGACCTATGTTTACTTTTATCTTATTTTTAATCAAATTCGTAATGATGGTTGGATTCGTTTTGCAGGTGTTGGGAGTTGTTTTTCTGTGCCTGCTATTGTTGGCAATGGTTGCTATTTTCTTGGATAAAAAGAAAAAAGCCAGAGAAAAAGCAGAGGAAGAAAGAAAGCAAAAGGAACTTGAACAAGAACTGGTTGAACTTGATGAAGAGTTGTCCTTGCCTGTGCATCAGTTTGATAGCGATGCGCTTGATTTGGCGCTTGCTGAACTTCATGCCTTGGAGGGACTTTATGAGATTAAGAACGAAGTAAATGAATTGGTCAAAGTGGCTCGGTATGAACTGGAAGAAGGGGAATTCGATCACGCTGCCATCACATTGCACTATGTATTTACAGGGAATCCCGGAACCGGAAAAACCACTGTTGCCAGATTAATGGCACAGATTTACAGGGCTTTGGGAGTGTTGAGTACGGGACAGCTGGTCGAAGTCGACAGAAGCACATTGGTGGCCGGATATATCGGTCAAACGGCCATTCTTACGAAAAAAATGATCGATGAGGCAATGGGTGGGGTGTTGTTCATTGATGAGGCATACGCTCTTGCCGGAATGGGAGCTCAGGATTTTGGGAAAGAGGCCATCGATACACTCCTCAAGGCGATGGAAGACAAAAAAGGGCAATTCATGGTCATTGTGGCAGGATATGAGAATCCGATGGAAGCATTCTTATCGTCGAACCCAGGATTGCGGTCACGCTTCGATAAGAAATTCAAGTTTCAGGATTATGACCTGACCTCCCTATGCAACATCACATTCGGAATGTTCGAAATGAGGGGGAAGAAACTCAGTGAAGAGGCAGCAGTAAGTTTAAAAACCTATTTTGAATCACGGGTTGAAAACAGAGGCCATGATTTCGGTAATGCGAGGGAGGCCAGAAAGGTGGTGCTGGAGGCACTCAAAAATCAAAAACTTCGCATGGCAGATATTCCCCTGGAAGAGCGTTCTGAAGATCAGAAGGATGATATCATTTTAGAGGATGTAGCAGAATTCAAACCACTTCCTTCTCAGGATCAATCTTCTCAGGGAAGAACCCCTATTGGTTACGATTACGACGGGGAGGATTGAGGATAATTTTAGTTTGGAAGTTGAAGGTGCACTTTATCATGAAACCACATTTCATTATGTGCTGATTATTTCAAAGTAAGATCTCTAGATGTAAAGTTCTTCCTTCAGCCCCTCAATCTGTGCATTTATTACAGCAATTTTTTGCAATTGATCCTTTTTTAGTTTTGCCAGCTGTTCGTTGTGTTCAGTCAGTTTTTTGAATGCTTCTTCCTTCGCTTCTGCGACCTTTTTAATTCCCTCGTCCTTTAACTCCTCCAGCTTCTTAAAATGATCAGCGATCTCAATAGCATTCCTGTTCTTTAATTCTCCTATCGCCAACCGCAGTCTATCTATCTCATTTCTAATTTCATCTTTGTCCATGAATACACTCATTTAATGTCGACAATTTACAAAATATACGTTTACAAGCCTTGTGTTGGGTAAATTCGACCCATATTATGAACCGGAGGTGTTTTGGTTTTCTTTCCCGATAATTTTTCGAATAATTAGTCGGATCAGTTTATAGATCATATATCCGATGCCTGCCAGGATCAGTAATCCCCAAAACACACCGTCATCATCTTCTGATTGTTCTTCCTGACAAGAAGAAAGATCAACATCTACCTTGCGTTGCACCGCCAATTTTTTGATGAACTGGAGATCCTTGCTTCCACATAGGGAATTGCTTGCCATCTGCTGCAATTCATTACGGGCAAAATGATCGCTTAGCAAAAAGTAGATCCGGTAGAGTTTGTCAGGTTTAATTGAAAAATTGTTCACCTTTTGGCCAATCAGCAATAAAACTACGTCAGCTGAATGAATGGTGTCCACCTTGATCTTTTTACAGATCGCACGGTAAAGAGAGGGGTAGTGTGGGTTGTGATAGATCTGATACAAATACTGGACGACATTGGCGCCGTCTTCAAGCTTTTGACCAAGATATTCTTCCCCCCAGTCTTTTGCAATGTCTTTGAATTTATCCTTGTTGTTGCTCCAGAATTTTTTGAGCAGACTCTGATGCTCCTCCAGCAGATGAGGATGAATGGTTAATCCTTTTGCGATGACGCGTGATTCGTTTCCAGCATTTCTGGAAGCGGAGATCACTTGTTTTTCTTCCATGAAAAGTGACCTGACTATGCCTCTTTGCGCCAGTAGGAGTTGACAACTCCAAAGAAAGAAAAGAAGTATACGGAATTTCATGAGATCAATGCCATTAAACTAGCTTGCGAGTATTTCAGCTTTATTGATCACCGCCTCCTTGAATTCAGGTGAAACTTTAAATTTTTTGAACGCCTCATCCACCGCCTCTGATGAAAGGCCTTGCAAAGGCTGAAGTATGGGAATTTCTGTACATTCTTTCATTGAAGGAAAACGGTAGAAGGATTCCGATCCGTCCTCATCACAGCGGTAGGTGAAGATCCAGCGAATGTTTGATGAACTTCTCCAATCCTCTTCTGGTTCTTCTTTTTCGTTATAGGTGTAAAACCAATCCGAAATCTTGAGTTGTGAATAAGCTACCTGGGCTTCGTCGAGGCCATCAATGATGATGACGAGATTCCCTGAGGTATTGTTTTTTTGGATCTTCAGATGTTCGGTAACTAATGACTGGAACAAATGAATGACATCCACATACCTGGATGGAAGTCGATCCAGTTTTCGTTTGACCGTTTCATCGGAACGATCCCAATACTCTTTTCCCTGAATGATAAAATGGTAAAGCGTGGCGTGCAGACTGTTTTGCATCCCCGCGCCGCAAAAATGATAGAGCACCTGTGTGCGATCTGTTTGAAGCTGGTGAATCACATCTGCGATCAGAGCACCTTTTCCCATCCCCGCAGGTGATTTTACCGTGAGTATATTTTGATCACTCTTGTCGCAAGCCCAATTGAGTATCGCCTTTCGCTCGCGTTCACGACCTACGAAACATTCTCTGTAGTACGCTATGCGATTGCTGTGATCAAAGACCTGCCCTGCACCACCCCTCAACGCATTTCGCATAGGCTCGAAGTTCGGTTCTAAGTGTTCTTCTGCAGGCTGGTCGTCTTCATCTCCAAAATGAGTATTTAATAGGTGTGCTTTCGTCTTATTCTCGTAAAGTCCCTGAAAGATATAGGGAGAATCTGCTACTTTACCGGATTGCATGTAGGGATAAAGTGCAGTGGAGCCATGTGCTGTTTTCCAGGAATATTTTCCTTCTATTATGACTAGTTCTCCGTCGCTGAACAATTGATGTAATTCGACAAATTCATCCAGTAAGATAATGCCCTTTGAAAGTTCGTTAACATGCTCCGGAATGATTCGAATCTGCTGGTGTACAAAACGGTTTCGGAATGTCACAAAACGCTCC
>CAIYQV010000082.1 GCA_903928365.1 uncultured Flavobacteriia bacterium | reverse complement strand
GATTCAATCATCGAAGTGATCCCGGACGCATTAAGAACCCCTTTCAAATTTCGGACTTCCTGAAACTGCATTTTGCCCGCCAGATCAAGTAAAAGCAAGCGGGAGTTCAATTGATCCAGGACCCATATTTTCTCAGGTTGAGAGGAGGTGGTTGCCAGCGAGGCGTTGACAATATTAAATTCTGAAAGGTCGATCAGCTCTTCACTCATAGTCAGCGTATTATCGAGCAAACACAAGACTTGCTGATCTTCTGAAAAAAGTACCAGTTTCATGGTGTTGATTGGCATGATCTCCTTCACCTGACCTATCGACTTAATACTTTGGGCGAATTTTTTCGTTCCCGTGGAATCGTATTTCGTAATCATGCGGTCATGAACGATATAGACATTTTGAAGGATGTCGACATTCCAAATGGCATCTTCTACTAACGGATATTCTTTTAATAATACCCAATTGGCAGTGGAATCCTGCGCACGAACAGATAAGCAGTAAAAAAAGCTCAAGAAAAGGAGGATTCTCATGTCGACTTTATTTTTTCAGTTGCTAAAAAGGACAAGAATTGCTCCACAAATTCACGGTTATTGGAAAGACGCAGAATCTTATTTTGACCACCCAACTTCCCTTTTGATTTTAACCAGGAATCGAAAGAGCCCGCAGTGACACTATAGATAATCGGTGCTACCAAAACAAAATTTTGATAACGTTTGGCATCATAGTCAGAATTGAGTTCTCTCAATTTTTCATCCAGTAAGGAGCTAAAACGAGTTATGTCATTCGGTTCTTCGGAAAACTCAATGTACCATTCATGCGCACCGGTATCTATGCTATTCATAAATTTTGGAGCAACTGTATAATCCTTGACGACAGCTCCGGTTTTACTGCATGCATACCCCATTGCTTTTTCGGCATTATCCACAATCAATTCTTCGCCAAATACATTGATAAAACTGGTGGTTCGACCGGTAATTTGAAAACGGTACGGTTCGACAGATGAAAAACGAACTGTATCGCCTACAATGTAGCGCCAAAGTCCGCCATTTGTCGAAATGACCAGGGCATAGTTTATTCCAGGTTTCACTTCTGAAATGTCCACAACCTTCTTTGAATTTACTCCATCAAAATGCTGCATTGGAATAAACTCGTAAAAAATGCCGTAATCCAGCATAAGAAGTAAGTCAGAACTATCTATTTGATCCTGAATTCCGAAAAAGCCCTCCGAGGCATTGTATGTTTCTACGTAATGCATGTTGGGATCTGGGATCAAGTCCTGAAAGTGGGCTCGATACGGATCAAAGCTAACCCCCCCATGCATGAACAACTCTAAATTGGGCCACACCTCTTTTAAGTTGGATTTGCCGCTCAACTCCAGAATGCGCTTTGCCAGAACCATCGTCCAGCTGGGCACTCCAGCCAAAATGTACACATCCTCCTCAATCGTTTCACGCGCCATGCGTTCGATCTTCTCTTCCCATTGGCTCAAAAGCGCTGTTTCTCGCGAAGGTGTCCGCCGAATCTCTGCCCACCAAGGCAAGTTCTTGACGATGATCGCAGAAAGATCACCAAAATACGAATCAGAGGTAAGCTGATTGACTTGAGCACTACCTCCAACGATCAAGTGTTTGCCGTTGTACAATTTTCTGTTCGGTAAATTATGGTAATAGAGCGCCAGCAAGTCTTTTCCACCCTTATAATGGCAATCCTCTAACGAATCTTTGGTCACAGGAATAAACTTACTGCGCTGACCAGATGTGCCTGAGGATTTTGCGAACCATTTGGTCTCTGTGGGCCAAAGGAGGTTTTGTTCTCCTTTCATGAGTCGATTCACGAATGGCTCGACATCGCTGTACTCCTGCAATGGCACACGTTCCCTGAACTGATCATACGTTTTGATCTCACTGTAGATAAATCGTTTGCCCCATTCCGTGTGTTGTGCCGTTTGGATCAATTTATCCATCCATTCACGCTGCACCTCCACCGGATACTTTCGGAAGAGGTCGATCTGATGGATTCGTTTTTTAATGATCCAGGCGAATATGGAGTTAAAAGGCATATGCGTTATTCTCAATCAAAGTAAACAAAAAAGCCGTTCACATAGGAACGGCTTGACATATTTTCTTTGAAACGAGGATTATCCCCAGATCAAAATAGATGCGATAACGGCCAATGCAAAGATCGTATAGATCGTACCTACTGCTGCAGTTGAACCTTCGAAGAAATTATCTGGCATAACTTAAATTTTGACGAAGTTAAAAAATTATACGAAATCAGTCTCTTGAACCAAGAATTCTCAAAAGTGACAGGAACAAGTTGACAAACAAAATGTACAGTTGTAAACCACCGATCAAAGCCAACTTGCTTCTCTGCAATTCTGAAATACCTGCATTCTCAGAAAGACCTTTCAATTGCTGCATGTGGTAAGCCGTAAGTCCGGTAAACACAAAGACACCCAAAACAGAAATGATGAAATCCAGCATGCTGTTTCCGAGGAAGATATTCACGATTCCTGCGATGAACATTCCAATAAAAACCATATAAAGCAAGCTTCCGAACTTGGTAAGATCTGTTTTCGTAGTGTAACCAAGTACTGCCATACCAGCAAACGCACCAGCGGAAACAAAGAATGTCATAGCAATTGCCGACAAGTTATAAACCAGGAAAATCGTACTTAGACTCAAGCCCATCAGCGCTGAATAGGCAATGAATAACCCTAGCAAAAGCCCCATGGATAAACGGTCATACGCCCATTGGATTACCAAACCTAATACAACCGGAGCAAAAACAACTACCCACATGATTGGTGAGATTCCTGTTCCAGCGGCATTGATAAAATACTTCGCAAAAAATTCAGGTGTACCGCATGTGTAAGCGATGAGTCCTGAAATACCGAGCGCTCCGAACATGTAACTATACACGTTTCGGAAAAATTCACGTGAAATCTCACGTGTGTAACCATCCTGTGAATGAATGAAATTGTTGTCCATTGTTTAATGTAATTTAGCTTGTACTAAATTAATAAATTCTTTTCTAGTTGCATCGTTGTTTAAAAACAATCCTGTGAAAGCGCTGGAAGTAGTTACTGAATTTTGTTTTTGCACCCCACGCATCTGCATGCACATGTGAGCACACTCAATCACTACAGCCACTCCTTTCGGATTCAAAGTGCGCTGTATACAATCGCGAATTTCTATGGTTAAACGCTCCTGTACCTGTAGTCGTCGAGCATAGGCATCCACAACACGCGGAATTTTACTCAAACCAACGATTTTTCCCTCAGGAATGTATGCCACGTGTGCTTTCCCAAAGAATGGAAGCATATGATGCTCACACATCGAATATACTTCAATGTCCTTCACAATGACCATTTCCGAGTATTCCTGATGAAAAATCGCCTGGTTGATCAGATCATCCGGGTTCAAACCGTAGCCATGTGTCATGTATTGCATGGCTTTGGCCACACGTTCAGGAGTTTTGAGTAGTCCTTCACGCTTTGGATCTTCACCCAACTCTTTTAGGATCTCTTCGTAGTGTTCTGACAACCGGTATGTCACGGCGTCATTGTATGTTTCTTCTTTCACAAAATTCAGTTCCATGAAGGATAGAACATTTCATACTCAAAATGGTTCTTTTCCTCCGTAATATTCTACATAGTTGTTTTCGGTCTCTACCAGTTTGATCTTCACCAACTCCCCTCCTGCAGCAGCAATTGGTTCCTTAATGCGTTCCCAGATCTGGATGGCCATGTTTTCAGTGGATGCGAGCATTCCTTCTAGAAAAGGCACGTCTAAATTGAGGTTTTTGTGATCCAATGGTTCTACCACTTCTTCTTTCAAAATAACACTCAGGTCTTTCAGATTGATAACAAATCCAGTTTCAGGACTTGGCTCTCCTTTCACCGTGACAAATATCTGGAAATTATGTCCATGCCAGTTCTTGTTGCTGCACTTACCAAATACTTCCCAGTTTTTCTCTTCGCTCCAGTCCTCTCGCCAGAGTTTATGAGCAGCGTTGAATGTTTCCCGCCTAGTAATGTAAATTTTGCTCACCACATTGAATTAGGATGCAAAGATAAATGTTTTCTTGGTTCGCTTGTGGCCTTGGGGTTCGAGAGCCTCACCCCGCGGCATCCTATGTCAAAAATTAAATTAGTTTCTTCTTTTATTCAGGCGAAGGTTACTGAGGCTATCGAAGGACCGAAGTTCACTTTTTATCTCTGTATGCAATCGCTAATTCTGGTAGCATCAGATTTTCTCCTTTAATTAATGCCTCTTTTTTCTTTCTCGTCCACCCCTGAACTTGTTTTTCCCGGTAAAAGGCATAATCAATTCTCGGATACTCTTCCCAATAAACCAGTTTCACAGGTGATCTCCTTTTTGTATGATTTGCCCCTTCACCAGACGAATGTTCTATAATTCTTCTTTCTAAATTATTTGTGCTACCAGTATAATAGCTTCCATCACTACATTCCAGAATGTACATCCATCCAATCATTTTACATTTTTTGCTTTTGTTTCCTAGTTGAAGATAGTATTTTTTTTGCACCGTTGGGTTCGAGAGCCTCACCCAACGTTTGGTGAAGGTTCCTGAGGCCCTCGAAGGACCGAACCCCGCAGTTATTCGTACCTTTACCACATGGAAGAGCGTCTGGATAAGATCTTATTGCAACGCGGACTGGTGAGTTCTCGCGTGAGAGCAGAACAACTCATTCGCGAGGTGGGAGTGAAAGTGAACGGTAAACTCATCACCAAAACGGGTAAAAAATTCCCGTTAAATTGCACCATTGAAATGATCGCTGAAGAAAATCCGTGGGTTTCTCGTGGTGCATACAAACTATTGGAAGCCATCGAGCAGTTTAAGCCGGAGATAAAAGACAAAACATTCCTGGATATCGGTTCTTCAACCGGCGGTTTCACAGAAGTTCTTTTGCATCATGGTGCAAATAAAGTGTTTGCCATTGATGTAGGTTCGAATCAATTGCACTCCAAACTTCGGGAAGATGATCGGGTTGTTTCATTGGAAAAAACGCATGTCCGAGATTTGACTTCTCATCTCATTCCGGAAGTGTGTGATGGCTGTGTGATCGATGTTTCTTTTATTTCACTTGAAAAAGTTTTCCCATTCCTTCATCCTTTTTTGAAACCAGGTGCCTGGGTGATCGCCTTATTGAAACCGCAGTTTGAGCTTGGAAAAGAGAATATAGGAAAAGGAGGTATTGTGAAAAACAAAACGCTCTACCCTGAGTTGATCGAGCGAACTGCTCAGATGGCTGGGCTGAATAATCTGAAGTTCAATCACCAGATTCCTTCTCCGATCCTTGGTGGGGATGGAAATGAAGAATTTTTACTGTATTTCAGTCGAATTTGACAGAAAAAGCGCTTCTTTAGAACAATTCAAAATAAGGCTTTTCGTATCTTTGCGCAAGCTATGGCAGAAGGAACTAAAAAACCATTCAGTGTCCGTGAGATCAGAGAACAATTTCCGGCACTTCGACAAACCGTTTACGGCAAGAACCTGATCTATTTTGATAATGGTGCCACTTCCCAGAAACCGCAAGTGGTGCTGGACGCTATTAACCGCTATTATTCGAAGGACAATGCCAACATTCACCGTGGTGTGCACTTTATGAGTCAGAAGGCAACGACGGAATTCGAAGAGGCACGTATTGCGATCCAGAAATACCTGAATGCTAAGAAATCCGAGGAGATCATTTTCACCAAAGGAACAACTGACAGTATCAATCTGGTGGCGTTTTCCTATGGTGAATTGCTGAAAGAGGGAGATGAGATCCTGATCACGACAATGGAACACCATTCCAATATTGTTCCGTGGCAAATGCTTTGCGAACGTAAAAAATTGGTGTTAAAAGTCGCCCCGATCAATAAAAAAGGTGAACTGATCGAAGAAGAGTTCGACAAATTGTTGTCGAACCGCACAAAATTGGTATCCGTAACACATATTTCCAATACGCTTGGCACCATTAATCCGGTGAAAGAACTGGCAAAAAAAACGCATGCTGTGGGAGCGAAGATTCTGGTAGACGGCGCACAGAGTATCCAGCACATGAAGGTAGATGTCCGAGATCTGGATTGCGATTTTTATGTTTTCTCCAGTCACAAAGTGTTTGGTCCAACGGGAATTGGTGTGTTGTATGGAAAAGAGGAT
Organism: uncultured Flavobacteriia bacterium; assembly: GCA_903928365.1. Taxonomy (GTDB): domain Bacteria; phylum Bacteroidota; class Bacteroidia; order Flavobacteriales_D; family Crocinitomicaceae; genus M0103. The sequence goes on along the minus strand of CAIYQV010000082.1, from coordinate 2,300 downwards.
CTACTCGACCGCATGCCACCTTATCAGGGCGGAGGCGATATGATCTCCAAAGTGACCTTTGAGCGAACGACCTACAACGAACTTCCTCATAAATTCGAAGCAGGAACACCACACATTGCCGGAGGTATTTGTCTCGGAGAAGCCATTCGCTTTTTGAATGCACTCGATATGGATGCCATTCAGCGGCATGAAAAAGAACTGGCGCATTATGCACAGGACATGCTCGACACGTTTGAAGGTGTGCGCATTATTGGTGAAGCGAAGCAGAAAACATCGGTCGTTTCTTTCGTAGTTGATAAAATACACCCATTTGATATCGGTACCTTACTTGATAAACAAGGAATTGCCGTGAGAACAGGACACCATTGTACTCAGCCTCTTATGGATTTCTTCAAGATTCCGGGGACGGTTAGAGCTTCCTTTGCTTTTTATAACACGAAGGAAGAAATCGACACGTTCATTGCTGCCGTAGAGAAAAGCATCAGTATTCTTAAATAACGAACAAGGCACCCATACAATTGTTACCCAACGGATGAACATTAACGAAAAGCAGCAGGAGATCATTGACGAATTTGCCATCTACGATGACTGGATGGAGAAATACGAATACATCATCGAACTGGGAAAGGAACTCGAAGCTTTTCCCGAAGACAAACGCACCGATGACAGATTGATCGATGGATGTCAGTCGCGTGTGTGGCTGAGCACAGAAATAGAGAACGGAAACATGCATTTCCGTGCAGATTCTGATGCCATCATTACCAAAGGAATCATTGGATTACTGATCCGTGTTTTGAATGACGAAACACCGGAAACAGTCGCAAAAACAGATCTGTTCTTCATCAATGAGATTGGATTACAGGAACATTTATCGCCTACCCGCGCCAATGGCTTATTGAGCATGGTGAAACGTATGAAAATGGACGCACTCAAAGCCAGTGTGGACGCAGCAAAGAATTAAACCAATGGAAAAAGAAATCGTACAGCTTGAAAATAAAGTCGTTGAGATCCTCAAGACCATTTATGATCCGGAAATTCCTGTGGACGTTTTTGAGCTCGGACTCATCTATGAAGTGCGCATCAACGAAGATCGTTTTGTGGAGATCGATATGACGCTGACTTCTCCGAATTGTCCGGTGGCGGAAACCATGCCGAAAGAAGTGGAGGATAAAGTAGGAGCCATCGATACCGTTAGTGGCGCGAAGGTGAACATTGTCTTCGATCCACCGTGGGACAAGGATATGATGAGCGAGGAAGCGAAGCTGGAATTGGGCTTTCTTTGATTGGAACAAAGAGCAACGAGCAAGGAACAAAGATTATTGAATTCCGGAATCGTCAAATCCTTAAGTCCCCACAGCTTCGACAAGCTCAGCGCATGGCCTTAATACCTCCCTGAGGAGGGAAAGCAACTTCAAACTTTCAACTATTAACTTTCAACTATCAACTTACCTATGAGACGAGTCGTAATAACTGGAATTGGCGCATTAACACCCATCGGGAATAATCTGACGGATTACTGGACGAATTTAAAGAATGGGAAAAGTGGTGCCGCCCCGATCACCAAATTCGACACGTCGAAATTCAAGACAAATTTTGCGTGTGAGCTGAAGAACTTTGACCTGAAGGAACATTTTGATGTCAAGGAATTGCGCAAGTATGATCCATTCTCGTTGTATGCATTGGTAGCTGTGGATGAAGCCGTGAAGCATTCAGGAGTTGATTTCGAGCAATTGAACAAAGACCGCATCGGTGTGATCTGGGGCTCAGGGAATGGTGGGATCCAGACCTTTCAGGATCAGATGAAAGAATACATGGAAGGTGATGGTACTCCGCGTTTTACACCTTTTTTCATTCCTCGGATTCTGGTAGATATTGCTGCCGGAGTGATCTCCATCAAATACGGCTTGCGCGGCGTGAATTTTTGCCCTGTATCCGCTTGTGCGACCTCTAATACCGCAATCATAGAAGCATTCAATCATATCAAGTGGGACAAAGCCGATATGATCATCACCGGAGGTTCCGAAGCAGCGATCAACGAAGCAGCGATTGGTGGTTTCTCCTCTGCAAAAGCCTTATCGACACGCAATGATTCTCCGGAAACTGCTTCACGACCATTTGACGTCACCCGTGATGGATTCGTGATGGGCGAAGGCGCCGGAGCGATGATCCTCGAAGAATACGAACATGCCATGAAACGTGGCGCTACCATCTATGGCGAGATCGTGGGAGGCGGCATGGCTGCCGACGCATATCACCTGACAGGTACACATCCGGAAGGAGCTGGCGCTGTTATTGGTATG
>CAIYQV010000081.1 GCA_903928365.1 uncultured Flavobacteriia bacterium | reverse complement strand
CTGATCTTCTCGGTATAAAGGTCAGAGACTGAAAAAATTGCGCTTGCTGTTCCAACCCATTTTTTCTCACTACGTGAACTTAAGGAATGGAGCATCTTTTCAAGGAGGGAACGTTTTTTTACCAATGCGCTGGTGTTCCAGTCGTCTCTGTAATCAGCAAACCATTGTACTCCTGTTTTTTTATGCAACAGATACCCGAAACGAAAAAGATCAAAGGGATTTCCTGTTACAATCAGCTGTGTACAATCCGGATGAGACTCCAGGTGCTTCAGCGCAAAGGAATACAGATGCCGATGTGGTATCATCCGCGATGAAAAATGCTCAGAGATCAGAGATATAACAGTAAGGATTTTAGTGCCTTTTCTAAGTAACGGCCAATTTTTCAGGCGTTGATACAAACGGTCTCTAAGCGATGAGCGATACGGGACATAGTACACTTCATGGGTTTCGTAGCGATGGTGAATCACGGTCGTCCCCGTCGATTGAAGAACATCTTCCGGCGAACTTACAGGCACATCCCAGTTTCGGGTGACAATGGTGGGATAATAACCGAATTTATGTAAGTGTTTAGCCCAACCATTTATTCTCTGTCCCGCTGTTAAATTACAGGGAGGGAAGAAATAACTGAGGATCAGAATGGGTTTCAGGTTTGTTGACACTTATCGACGTACTAGCGTTCGTTTAATCCTTCTTAATCTTTCAAAGATACGCAGGTAGGAGGCGTAGGCAGTATGAGGTACAGGTGGCTGTTCCATATATTGGTCGAATTCCTTCAATGGAATGCCCAATTTCTTTGCAAAGAATTCCTTATCATCTTCAATTTCCTCAGGAGGATAGGCGGGAGATTTTATGAGTTCACCGGCCTCTGATTTAGTAAGTTGTCCGGAACAGATCAGGGTAGACAAATGTGCTTTGCGCTTATCCACATGGAATTTAGTTGGTAAAATGTAGCCTTGATAAAATTTCGTAAATACATTTTCATAATGTTTTCCGCCGTAGTCACGCCATCCCAGTTCGTTTATCAGGATCTGTTTAACCTCATTTTTGTCATAGGAGATCAAATCAAGAGGATTGACCATCTGAATTCCGTTGATATGCTCGTATCTGTATTTTTTCAACGGACCAATTGTGGGCATGTGCTTTAAATTCCCTTTACCAAATTTTCGCTGAATGGATTTAATATTCAGTGAATCGAGTTTATAATGCGTAAAAGTGGGTGGCATCCATCCTTCTGTCACGGTATTGTGTCCGGATAGGATATACTTGATTCCGTATTTTTTTGCAATGGCATAGAGAATGGCCATAAATGCATTATCAAAGGGAAGATCGATGTCCAGCACCGAAGCCTTGATAAAGGCCAATTGCGAAGATCGCATTTCATCCCAGTCGATCACATGGGTATACAGATCATAATTCAGTACGCTTAAAATATTTTCGATGTTCTTAATGGCAAGCTCACTGTTCCATCCGTTGTCCACATGAACGATCAAAGGTCTCAATCCCCATTGTTTTGACAAGTAGGCTACGTAACTACTGTCTACTCCGCCGCTTACTCCAATTATACAATCGTAAGCCTTTTTGCTTCCCGAAGTTGTTATCTTGTGAAGTAATTCGTTCAATTTTAAGTGCCCTACTTCATCTTTGAATACGGTACGTTCTTGAAGCTCATCATAGATATGACATATATCGCAAACGCCTTCGAAATCAAATTTCAACGAAGGATAATCACTGGTCGAATAGAGGCACTTGGAACATGTAATGGCTTCGGGAATCATTCCCTTTCTCAGGGTGTTATAATTGCTTAACCCATTGTACTTATCCTTCCAGGTGTTAAAACTGTTTTGTATAAGTTCTTTCCTCTTCTCATGGGAGAGTCCGGCAAAACCATCAAGCACCTTTTTTAATTGGTCATTTGTAAAATCTACTGAAAGCAGTAACCCGTTCGTTTCATTGATCAGTTCAGCAACACCTCCTACATTCGTTCCAACACATGGGATTCCGGCCGCCATGGCCTCCATCATACTAATGGGTATTCCTTCGTATTGACTCGTGTTTATAAAAAGATCGAACGGTTTGTTTTTGTAGATTTCGTTGAGTTCGTCGTTTTCAATAAACCCGTAAAATTCAAATTGAATATTTGGTTTTGACCCTAATACATCCTTCGCTGCTAATTGCAATTCTTTCATTAAAGGACCTTCGCCGAAATGAGTCCAGCTTACAGCATAGCCTTCGATGGAGTGAAGCGTTTCAATGATTCGGTGAATACGCTTTAAGGGGATCAGTGAAGAGCAGGATACCAGGCGAATTTCTTTATTCAATGGTCGAATTTCCGGGGCTTGGATTTCACGAAAACCAACACCAAGTCTGTTGAGCACCAGTTGATCTGGTTTAATCAGTTCGTGATACAAGTTCTCAAAATAATGGATTCCCTGTTCAGAAATAAAGAAGAGTTTATCCAGCTCCTGAATCATCTTATTACGAAATGGTAGGTATGCAGGATGGTGACGTTCCTGGTAGAGATCGTACGCATGAATTCGCGCATGCATTCGGGCGTCTGGAAAATGTTCTCTGAGCAGGGCAAAGCCAAGTGTGCCTTCCGTACACCAATAGGAATGAAAAAAAAGTTCTTCGTTCTCCAAATGGAGACCGCGGATCAATTGTTTCAATTTTCGTTTGTAACGAAGTGCAATGCTTAAATAATTGAGGGCTACTTTCGTTCTGGAAAAATCAAAGTATCCCTGTTTATTACGAATGAATTTTTTTTCTTCCTGGTATTCACTGATCCCTATCCGACACAATCCCCATAGTTTACTCCATGCAGACAGTTTTACAGAAATTCGGTGTACCTCGATCTTGGTCGGCAATGGATAGGATAACTCATGTTCCGTATCAGAGCAAAGAATGATGATCCTTTCAAAATCTTTGGAGAAGAGGTCGATCTGCTTCGCCACTAATGGCTCACCCTTTCCAAAAGGATAGGAATTCGTAAGAAAAAACAGCACCTTCATTGTTTCAATCTTCTCGGATGAAGTTCGTAAAAATAGAAACTTAATTACACTTGTAAGCAAAAAAGCCGAAACTCGGTATTACCAGAACTTGACTCGAAATACTTTATAAACCTTACTTTTTGTGGTGATGGTTCTTCCTAAGAACGTAAATCTCTGATTTGCTGATCTGAAGGATAGGTTATGAGTACAGCCCGATGCGCAGGATGCAGCACGAAAAAACTTCCCCCGGAAACGGCAGCTGCTCCATGCGTGAAACCTTCTTTTAAATGGGCTATGTTTCCTGCTCCTCCCATGGCGACCACAGGAATGTCGAGTTGCTTACTAATAACTTCGATGAAATCCAGATCATATCCTTTTCTCGTACCGTCTTTCTCTATAGATTGAAGGATCAATTCTCCGATTCCAAGATCTTGTAATGCTTTCGCATGATCTACAGGATCAATCTTGGTCTGATGGGATCCGGATAAGGTATAAACGGTTGGTTTGCTGCGAAGCCACCCTTTTTTGTAATCGATACAGGCTACGATACTTTGACTGCCGAATTGTTCTACAGCCTTTTGAATGAGTTCCGGTTGCTGGACAGTCACAGCGTTGAGAATTACCTTTTCCACGCCCATGGTGATCAATCGTTCGATGTCGGCAAGCGTAGTAATTCCTCCCCCATAGGCCAGAGGCATAAAACACTCCGTACAGAGGTCATGGATCAGCTCAAAGTTGGGCGGATTTCCTTGTTTACTTGCATGGATATCCAGTACGACCAATTCATCGACCTCTTTGTCATTGAACACCCGGATTGCATTGATCGGATCACCCACATACAAAGGATCGGAAAAACGCATTGTTTTTACCAGCTTGTTGCCACTGATGGTTAAACAGGGTATGACTCGTGGCCTCAGCATTTTTCGGCAAAGTTTTTTAAAAGTGTCATTCCGAAGCGATGACTTTTTTCAGGGTGGAATTGAACACCGGTAATATTTTCCTTCGTGAAGGCTGCCGTAAAAGGATACCCGTGTGTCGTTTCCAGTAGTACATTATCCTGATCGGTGCACATCGCATGGTAGGAATGCACAAAATAAAACCGACTATCCTGCTCCAGGCCGGTTAGGATCGGATGCTGTTGTTTAGGTAACACATCGTTCCAACCCATGTGCGGCACTTTTAAAGCAGTGCTCACCGGGAGTTTGAAGCGCTCAATTCGTGCATTGATCCAACTTAAACCCTTACAATTTCCTTCTTCACTGAAGTCTGCCATCAATTGCATGCCCAGACAAATGCCAAGGATGGGCGTTTTCTCTTTCAGTACTTTATGATTTAATGCGTCGATGAGACCACGTTGTTCCAGATGTTCCATGGCTACCGCAAAATGTCCCACACCCGGAAGAATCAGTTTTTCTGCTTTTGCGATCACATCAGGGTCTGAGCTCACAACAGCCTTGTGCCCGGACCTTTTGAGCATATTGATAATCGACCCGGTATTCCCCAGTTTATAGTCTATGATGGTGATCAT
>CAIYQV010000080.1 GCA_903928365.1 uncultured Flavobacteriia bacterium | reverse complement strand
CTACGAAGTTGATAAATGCTTCATAGTGAAGATTCTCCCCATCTCTTTTCAATTCAGGATGTTCTGCCTCTTCTACCAAGATGATCAAATCACCTGGTATTCCATTGAACGGACCAGCATTTCCTTTTCCGGTCATGCTCAGTTGCATACCCTCTTCTACTCCTGCAGGAATATCGATCTCAATGACCTCCTCCTGTCTTTTCAATCCTTGTGCATCTGCATCCGATGGTTTCGAATCGATCATTTTTCCTGCACCCTGACACGTATGACACGTAGTTTGTGTCTGCATGGCGCCAATGAATGTTTGCTGAACGCGTGTTATGCGCCCCGTGCCGTTACACGTCTGACAGTTTTTAAATGTCACACCCTGTGCATTGACCAGTTTGTTGACCTTAATCTTCTTTTTAACACCTTCAGCTACTTCCTCCAGAGTCAATTTGATCTTTACGCGCAAGTTTGTACCTCTGGCCGCTCTTGCACCACCTCTACTTCCACCAAACGATCCTCCCCCAAAAGCGTTCCCGAATATATCCCCAAATTGCGAGAAGATGTCATCCATGTTCATGCCCCCACCGAATCCGCCTTGCCCCATTCCAGCATGACCAAAACGATCGTATTGCGCGCGCTTTTCAGAGTTACTCAGTACTTCATAGGCCTCCGCAGCTTCTTTAAATTTCTCTTCAGCACTTGCGTCATCCGGATTTTTGTCCGGGTGGTATTTCAACGCAAGTTTGCGGTATGCTTTTTTAATCTCATTCTCATCTGCACCTTTGGAAATCCCAAGTACTTCGTAATAATCTCTTTTCTGACTCATTTATAATGTCGGAATTACGTTCGTTATTGACCCACTACCACTTTTGCAAAACGGATCACTTTATCATTCAGATAATATCCTTTTTCCACATCATCTACCACTTTACCCTTTTCTTCTTCCGTCGGCGCAGGAATATTAGCGATTGCTTCATGTAATTCACTATCGAATGGTTCCCCTTTTGAACTCATGGCCTTTAAGCCTTTCGATTCGAGAATGCCTTTGTATTTTTGATAGATCAATTGAAATCCTTCCTTAACAGCCTGAATATCCTCTACATTTTCATTATTCTGAATAGCTCGCTCAAAGTCGTCAAGAATAGTAATCATATCTTTTACGACTCCCGAACTAGCGCTATTGATTAGATCAATTCGTTCTTTATTGGTTCGCTTACGGAAATTGTCAAATTCAGCATATAATCGAATAAAACGGTCATTCAGATCGGCATATTTCTCTTCACATGTCAACTCCTTTTTCTCCTCTGCAGAAGAGGTATCCTCCACTTGACCCTCTGTTACTTCATCCTTCACTTCCTGGTTCGACTGTTCGTTCAATTCTTTATCTTCTGACATGCTAATCATTTTTGCTGCGGGTTGACAAAGATACTGCCATTGTAAAAAACACGACACCTTGGCAGAAATCTAAGCCATAAAAATGTAAAGTTGACACGTTCAACCGATGCCTGTCAGTCAATTTTAGCCGAGATTTGCTGCTTCGGAGTGATAGCATTAACTTTGCGTTTCATTTTTTCGTGAAGATTTGAAGGAACTGAAGCCTTTTCATGTTTTGCTTTTCCTAATTGGGACGCTTGGTTTTCTGGCACCTGTAGTCTATTTCATGCCTGATGAGGGATGGGACATCAACGGCTGGAAGGTGCATTTCCTGACAAAAGACCACTTTTATGCACCTGTAAAACAGGAGAAAAAAGACATCACCTCTATTGTTGCTGAGGTAGACACGTCAACCATAGAGATCGATCCACGTGTCCGACACACTAATGGTTCGATGGGTGACATGGGCGCTCCGAACGGAGGGGAACTTTCTGCTGATGCGGAAACTGAATTGATTCTGAATGATGCCGGAAGAGAAAGCCTACATCGTTTTTTTGAAAAGCTTGAGAATGTTTCTGCAAATAAAGGCAAGATCCACATCCTTCATTACGGTGACTCACAGATCGAAGGTGACCGAATGACTTCTTACATTCGCCAACGAATTCAGAATCAATTTGGAGGAAATGGTCCAGGACTCATCCCCGGGGTGAATGTTTACAATACGATTACCTTCAAACAATCCTATTCTCCCAATTTCATGCGGTATACGTGTTTTGGAGGAGCCAAACTCAAGAACCGCCGTTATGGTGTCATGGGTTCAGCAGCAAGATTTACAGCAGAATTAGACAGCGCAGGCATGGCCGCCAGAACTGTCGAAGAAGAGGCTTGGATCGAAATCTCTCCAAGTAAGTCTGCTTATTCAAGAGCCCGTGATTACAACAATGTCAAAATGTATTACAATAGCTGCTTGAAGCCTTGTGGCCTAAAAGTATTTCAAAATGGAAAATTGATCCATGAGGACAGCTTGAAGGATGATGGCAAACCGCATTCCGTTGATCTTAGTTTTGGAAGTACTCCAGGGAAATTAAAATATGTGTTTACATCCACGGTTAGTCCAACGATCATGGGATTCTCTATGGAAGGTGATTACGGTGTTCAAGTCAGTAATATTGGTATGCGCGGTTGCAGTGGAACGATCTTTGGTTCGATGGATCAAAATTTGCTAGGCCGCATGTATGCTGATCTAAATACGGAATTGATCATCCTTCAGTTTGGTGGAAATTCTGTTCCGGGCTTCAGGGATAGCAGTTCTGTTCGTGCATACTGTAAATACATTCGAGGTCAGATCAATACCTTGAAGAAACTACGTCCAAGTGCCGCTATTTTATTCATCGGCCCCAGTGACATGTCGAAATTAAAAGATGGCGTCTTTCAAACGTATCCATTACTCCCTTACTGCGTTTCCTTGTTGAAGAAAATAGTTGTGGAAACAGGTTCCGGATATTGGG
>CAIYQV010000079.1 GCA_903928365.1 uncultured Flavobacteriia bacterium | reverse complement strand
TCTGAAAATAGTTTTGGAAAATCTGTGCTTGTTCTTTCACGAAGGAAGCATTTACTTCTTTCGCCAAAGGAATCCGTCCGATCATCTTGAAACCTGTGACTTGAAGAATAATGGACTCCGTCGTAGTGTTTTCATCACCGACAAAGACGATTCCTTCCACTGGAATATTTCTTGACTTCAAAGCCTCAACTGAAAGCAATGTATGATTAATACTACCCAGATAATGTCTCGAAACAAGAATCACAGGCACATTCCACTTTTGAAAAAGATCGATATAAAGTAAACCATTAGAATTCACAGGCACCATCAAACCACCAGCTCCTTCTATGATCAAATTACTTTCCACTTCAGGAAGCTGAAAATCTTCTATTCCGATCGAAATCCCATCTTTTTGCGCCGCCGCATGCGGAGACATGGGTTCGTTCAATCGATAGCGTTCGGGCAGGACAGTTACTTTCTCATCTGTCCAATGATCGACCTTCATGGTATCCGAAAAATAAAGATCACCGGCTTGCACAGGCTTCCAATAAGACGCATCAAGGGCCTGAGCTATAATGGCACTAGCAACTGATTTACCGACGTCGGTGCCTATTCCGGATATTACAAAACGCATAGTTGAATTTTAAACTTGATGAGCAAGGAACAAAGAGCAAGGAACAAGGATTCATGAATTATGTCTTATCAAATCATCTCAACTGCGCCTCGAGCTTGGATTCCAGTTCCTTGCGGATCTTTTCCATAATAGCATCCACCTGCTGATCTTTCAAGGTGACTTCAGGATCCTGAAAAGTAAATGAAACCGCATAGGATTTCTTACCTTCTTCGAGGTTTTTTCCCTCGTAGACATCAAATAGGCCTACTTCCTGCAGTAACTTTTTCTCACAGGAACGCGCAATATTCTCAATCTCTGAGAACGCAACAGATTTGTTAAGCAATAATGAGAAATCTCTGCGAACAGCAAAGGTTTTTGGAAGTTCTTTATACTTGATCCTGGCCAATTTCAATGATTCCATTAATCCATCCCAGTCCAGGTCTGCGATGAAGACATCACTCCGAATACCGAAATGTTTCTTGAGATCGTTATTTATCCAACCAATTTCACCCACCTTTCGCTTCAATACGGAGATCTGTAAACCATCCGCCAACAATGAATCCTCCAGCGCATTTTCTTTGAGGAAGTCACCCAAACCTAGTCGTTGTATAATACCTACGACAACCTCCTTGATTTCGTAAAAACCTACTGTCCCTTTGGAAGCATTCCATTGTTCAGCCTCTTTTGACCCTGTAAGAACCAAAACCAACCGTTTATTTTCATTGAATCCATTGGTGAATTTATGATAAACCTTTCCGAATTCATACAATTTAAGGTCTGCGTTTTGTCGATTTTGATTGTGCTCTACCACTTGAAGAGCGCCAAAAATCAGCGTTTGACGCATGACATCCAGCTCCTGGCTCAAGGGATTGAGCAATTCAACATTCCAGGATTCATTCACCACACCTTTACCGTATTTAGAAGGCAATTGAGCCGCTGTCAGTGAATTGTTCATCATTTCTGAGAACCCCTGACCAACAAGCATCTCACTTACCACCTCCTGAATTTTTTCAGGGTCCAGCTCAGGGAACGTGCCAATAGAGGTATTCAATTTTGCCGGAAGCTCCACATTATTAAATCCATAAATTCGGAGCACTTCCTCGATCACATCTGCTTCTCGAGTGACATCTACGCGGTACGCCGGAACGGACAACAGCACCTCATTTCCATGATCTTCTTTCACTTCAATTTCCAATGAACCAAGGATATTTAGTACATCTTCCCTTTTCAATTCGTTACCAATAACGCGGTTGCACATATCATATCGGAAGCTAACTTCATGGCATTTAATCTCGTTTGGATATTGATCGGTGGGATCCATCGCAATCTCTCCTCCGGCAACTTCCTTGATTAACAATGCTGCTCTTTTTAAAGCAACCATGGTGAGACTTGGATCTACACCGCGCTCAAAACGAAAACTCGCATCGGTATGCAGACCATGTCCGCGGGCAGTTTTACGAACGGAAACCGGATCAAAATAAGCTGACTCCAGAAAAACATCTGTTGTATCATCTTTTATTCCAGAGTCTAGTCCACCGAAGACCCCTGCAATACACAAATGATCATTTCCATTCGTAATCATCAGATCTGTTGAACGAAGCGTTCGTTCGGTTCCATCCAATGTTGTGAACTTATCTCCTTCCTGTGCGGTTTTTACTGCTATTTTTCCATTCAATGATCTTACATCGAACGCATGCAATGGCGTTCCAAGTTCACGCATCACAAAGTTGGTGACATCCACCACATTATTGATCGGCGAAAGACCTACTGCCCTCAATCGTTTTTGAAGCCACGAAGGTGAAGGTTTAACGGTCACATTATGAATCGTCGTTCCCGTATACCTAGGACAACGTTCATTATCTTCTACTGAAATGGCTATGTTTAGTTCATTTGTCGATTCGAACGCAGTAACCGTGGGGTATTTCACCTTTAGGTTTTTTCCTTGATGGAAATTCAGGTAAGCCACTACATCCCTAGCCACACCGACATGTCCCATCGCATCCGCACGATTAGGCGTCAGGCCGATCTCCAATTCATAGTCATCCTCCAACTCAAGTACCTTGGCCATAGGCGTTCCTGTAACCAATGAAGGATCCAACACCATGATTCCGGCATGTGAATTTCCTATACCCAATTCATCCTCTGCACAAAGCATCCCGAAAGATTCTACTCCTCTTATCTTCGAAACCTTGATCTTGAAGTTTTCTTCGGGAGTAGGATATAAAGTAGTGCCAACCAACGCAACTGCTACTTTTTGTCCCTTTGCAACATTCGGCGCACCGCATACAATTTGCAGGTTATCACCTGTTCCAACATTCACAGTGGTAACTTTTAGTTTATCTGCATCCGGATGTTGCTCACAAGTCAATACTTCTCCCACAACAACACCTTCCAATCCACCTTTGACGGCTTCCAACTTTTCCACACTCTCCACTTCCAAACCTGTGTCAGTAAGGATCTTGCCAATTTCTTCAGCCGTTAGATCTGTGTCGACATATGTTTTTAACCAATTGAATGAAATCTTCATGGATCACCTCTTTTAATGCTGCGCGAATTTACTAAATAAAGCATGAAACAGAGATCCTTTGATATGCCCGTTCCATTTAAAAAGAAAAATTACCTTTTGAACTAATTTCTTGGAGCATTGTTGTATTTATTGGTCAAATTTGCGCTGCTAAATTCAATGATGAAAATCTCCCTTCTTTTTGTATTGCAGCTTTTGTGTTTTGGTTTATTCGCTCAACAGAAAAGCACGCTCAGTGGGTATATTACCGATTCAAAAACTGGTGAAGCGATCATTGGTGCGAAGGTAGCTGTCCCAAGTATCCGTCAGGGCACGGTAACGAATACCTACGGATTTTATTCAATCACTCTGGAAAACGGGAACTATACGTTCGAAATCAGTGCTATTGGACAAAAAACGGAAACCCGAAAAATCGAACTCACTCAAGATATAACATTGAGTTTGGAAATGGGATCTGAACTTTCCGAATTACAGGAGGTTACAGTCAATGGAAAAAAGGGTGAGAACGTGACCTCTACAAAAATTGGTCAGATTGAATTGGAAGTTGACAAGATCAAAACGCTCCCGGCATTTATGGGGGAAGTGGATATCATCAAAACGATTCAACTCTTACCAGGTGTTTCTTCCGTTTCAGAAGGAGGACAGGGATTTTATGTGCGTGGTGGCGGACCGGATCAAAATCTTGTTTTACTGGATGAAGGAGTGGTATACAATGCGGCGCACCTTTTTGGATTCTTTTCGGTATTCAATTCGGATGCAGTCAAAAGCGTGAACCTGATCAAAGGTGGAATGCCCGCCAATTTCGGTGGAAGAATTTCATCCGTTCTCGAGGTAAACATGAACGAAGGGAATTACAAGCGCATCAAAGTAAAGGGCGGGATTGGAGTGATCGCCTCTCGACTTACTGTGGAAGGTCCGCTCAAAAAGGATAAAGGTTCATTTATGATCTCAGGCCGCAGAACCTACATCGATGTGTTGATGAAAGCATTCATTCCGGACAGTTCTCCCTTTGCTGGTTCAGGTTACTACTTCTACGATCTGAATTTGAAACTCAATTACAAACTGGGAGAAAAAGACAAGATCTTTTTGAGTGGTTATTACGGTTTAGACAAATTCTCTTTCCGAAGTACTGCGGATGATTTTAAAGTCGACATGCCTTGGGGAAATGGAATAGCCGCATTGCGTTGGAATCACCTGTTCACCAACAAACTATTCATGAATCTGACCACAACTTTCTCTGATTACAAATTCGGATTCTTGTCAGATCAGGATCAATTCAAATTTTCTTTAAATTCCGGAATACAAGATATCGGTGCAAAAGCCGACTTTTCCTATTTTCCAAACACACGCCACAGGATTAAATGGGGAGCAAACTACATTTATCACACGTTTACACCTTCCAGCATTTCAGCCGAAACAGATTCCGTCGTTTTTCTGGATCCCTCAACAGCAGAGAAACTCTACAGTCACGAATCCGCTCTTTATTTTCTGGATGAATTCGATGTAAATGAGTTTATTCGCATCAACGCTGGGTTACGTTACAGTATGTATCAACAAGTGGGGCCTTTTACACGCTACATCAAGGGAGACGGCATCAGCACGCAAGACACATCTTTTGACTATTCCAACGGAGAATTGATCAAGTTCTACAACGGATTGGAACCGAGAATTTCATTCCGCTGGTTGTTGAAAGACCAAAGTTCGATCAAAGGAGGATACTCCTACAATTACCAGTATGTCCACCTTACATCTCTAAGTGCTGTTTCGCTTCCAACAGATATTTGGTATCCTTCAACTGACAAAGCAAAACCACAGCAAGGCTGGCAAGCCTCATTAGGCTACTATCGAAATTTCCTGGATGATAAATACGAGGCATCCGTGGAGGTTTATTATAAAGGAATGAAAAACCTCATTGAATATGCCGAAGGGGTTTTACCGGGTGATAATGTAAATGATAATACCGACAACTACCTGGTATTTGGGAAAGGTTGGGCATACGGAGCAGAATTTTTCCTCAAACGCACTTTTGGAAAATTAACAGGTTGGGTAGGATACACCTGGGCTAAAACAGAGCGAAAATTCCCCGATCTAAATAGTGGGAAGATTTATCCTGCAAAATATGATCGTCGACATGACCTAACGATCGTGGCGGGGTACAAATTAAATGAGCGCTGGACCTTCGGTTCTTCCTTTATTTACGCCACAGGAAATACATTAACCCTTCCTTCTTCCTGGTATGTTCAGGATCAGAATCTTCTGTTCAATTACGGCGCCCGAAATTCTACACGTATGGCTCCTTATCATCGGTTGGATATTTCAGCTACGTTGTATGGTAAAACCTATAAAACAAAGACGGACGAAACAACGGGTGAAACCATTCAGGTGAAGAAGAAATACCAGAGCAATTGGTCTTTCTCGATCTATAATGTTTACAACCGTGCAAATCCATTCTTCTTGTACGTCGACAACGACGGTGATTTCCTTAAAGGCGATTTTAAGATCACCGTTAAACAAGTTTCATTATTCCCAATCATACCGAGCGTAACATGGAATTTCGAGTTTTGATGAGCCTTAGAAAGCTACCGATGTTTTTGCTTGTTCTTCTTCTGAGTGCTTGTACGAAGGAAGTTCAGATCGACATCCCCGGATATGAAGAGCAGGTTGTGGTAGATGGTTCCATTGAAGTGGACTCACCTCCTATCGTTTTGCTTTCCAACTCCAATGACATTTATTCGCCGACAAACCTGGAAGCCTACCTGAACAATTTTATTTCTGGAGCGATCGTAACTGTCAGTGATGGGTCTACCTCTGTCATATTAGATGAAATATGCACCGACAACTTACCTGCTGGTACAGAGCCGTTTGCAGCTGCCATTTTCGGTATTCCAGTAAGTGAATTGGCTAACTATCACCTCTGTGCGTATACCACACCGAACACCTCTATCTGGGGACAAGTTGGTAAAACGTATACCCTTACTATTTCATATCAGGGAAAATCTTACACATCTTCTACCACCATCTTTGAGCCAACAGCGCCAGAATCAGTCTATTTCAAACCATCTGGTAATCTTACAGATAAAGGCTATGCGTGGGTAAAATTAAAAGATCCGGCCAATCAATACGACGCCTACAAAATACAGTATAAATTTCCTTCCGATCCTTTTTACACCTCCATCTGGAACCCTTACTATGATGACACT
>CAIYQV010000078.1 GCA_903928365.1 uncultured Flavobacteriia bacterium | reverse complement strand
CATTGAAAAGCTTGCAGAATACAGTGAAGAAAAACTTTTTGCACATTTCGAGGGGGAGGCGTTCCTCAACCGATTTTCAATCACTAAAAAAAGACTTTACGATCAGGTCCTTGCATCACTCGATACCTTTCATTCTTCAACCTCAGTAGATGCGCAGTTATATCGAATGCTGCATTCCGCAGATATCCTTTTTAGCAAGACCTTGTATGATCAGTGTGAACGACTGCTCCGAAGCGCTGAAAAATTGGCGTTGAAGTATGACCGTCAAGTAATTCTTCTGGAAATCTCCCGCAAACAGAAACGTAATTTTGAAAATCAGGCATATAAAGAAATGACCTTCGAAGTCTTGGATGAATTGGAAGATTCCGATCACGTACATAAGGAAGAAATAGCCATGTATGACCAACTATGGTTTGTGAAAAGCAGGTTGTTTATGGAGCTCAATCGAAAAGGTGTTGCCAGAACTTCCTTGGACAAATCGCACTTCGAAAAGATCGTGCAGGAAATGCCAGACGGGGTCATCGAAAACCATGGGTTTGATGTGCAGTATCTATTTAGTCATGCAAAAAGTGCCTATTATTTTTCTGTTGCAAGTTGGAAAGAAAGCTCGCTTCATCTGAATAAGCTACTTGAGTTGTTTGAATGTCATCCTCACATGCGTGACGAGCGACTCAGCGCCTATTTTTCAACGCTTACGAATCTTGTATATGTAGCAGAGAAGCTAGGCAGAACAGAGGATTCCTTGCGTTACCTGAAATTACTCAAGCGTATTCCTATGGAAATAGATTTGACCAATCGGGAGGACCTTCGGATAAAATTGTTTGCCAGTACGGTATCGATCGAGATGGAATTGTTAACCAAACGTGGAGATTTTGAACATGCCAGAAAACAGTTGTCGTTTATTGAGGAAGGACTTGATCGCTATGGAGATAAAATCGCCGGGCCCAGAAGGTGTTTTATTCGATTGAAGCTGGTGACAGTGTGTCTGGGATTAAAGGAATGGGGGATGGCGCGTAAGCTTCTATCCAAATTAATGAATGATGAAGAGATCGATGAGCATCCTTCTCATCTTGTCAATGCTCAAGTGCTTGGTTTGTTGTTGGATATTGAGACTAAAAGCACAGATCTTTTCGGATATGCCTTGAAAAATATGCAGCGCTTTCTTAAAGCGAAGGACCGATTTAACGAAGAAGAACAACTCCTATTGAATGGGTTGAGTAAAATAGCGCGTGCAAATAACGATTTGGAGCGTCAAGAACGCTGGCATACGCTTTACGAGAAGTTGAATCAAAGTGATAAACTTTCTGGCGTATTTGAATACATTGATTTGACTGCCTGGGCCGAATCACGCTCAAAACAGAAGTCGTTTGGAGAAATTGTCCGTTCAAACTGGGAACGTAAAACGCTCGCGTTGCATGAGGTAGATTCTGCATGAGGGATCAGGGCTTGAAGTGATTCCAGCCTTGCGCTTTCAATTCTACCGCAGAACCATTTTTATCTACAAAGTAAATTCCATCCTGCGCATTGGTCATGTGCCCGATCACCGTCATGTGCGGATTGCCTTTGATCTTGTCAAAATCCGATTGACTGATCGTAAAAAGTAGTTCGTAATCTTCTCCACCGTTCAACGCACACGTCCCCGGATCGAGG
The DNA here is from genome assembly GCA_903928365.1 of uncultured Flavobacteriia bacterium. GTDB lineage: Bacteria > Bacteroidota > Bacteroidia > Flavobacteriales_D > Crocinitomicaceae > M0103. The sequence goes on along the minus strand of CAIYQV010000078.1, from coordinate 108 downwards.
TTAAAATCAATCGCAGTCATCGACGTTTTAGCATCAATAGGTAGTTTTTCGTCATAAATGTGGCATCCTACATTACTAGCCTGGCAGATGTGCAGGATCTCTGATGCT
>CAIYQV010000077.1 GCA_903928365.1 uncultured Flavobacteriia bacterium | reverse complement strand
GCTGCTGCTTTAGCTGCAGCAACCATTGAATCTGCCAATAGTGCAGAACTCGGGTCATCCGATAATTCAGACATTCCAGCTAACCCTCTAATGTAGGAATCAATAGTCAGAACACTAATGATCGGGCCGACAATTCCTATCACAGCACCAATCAAATACAGCGTAAAACCTTGTTTTTTAAGTCCACACATTTGTAAGGTACCATACAAACAAAGTCCGGACGCTGCCAAACCTAAAATTTGAAACAACATGGTTCCTTGTGGAGCGAACATTCCTAGTAAACCACCTAACACCCCCAGACCTGACCCGATAAAAGTCAAAATACATAGTACGGTTAAAAAAGTTGGTCTACCATTACTTCCTTGATTCATGTCTAATGTTTCACTCATAGTAATTAAGTTTAAAGTTCTAGCTAATTTAGCCATACAAAACGTAAAAGACTGTAATTAGGGCTTTTATTTTTTAACATTTAGAATGAGGATAACTTTTTACCTTTGAAAAAAAAGACATTTATGAAACTGCCCTTTCTATTTGTGTTGTGTATCTCTCTTTTAAGTTCTTGCTCAAAAAAAAATGCAGGTTTCACCGTGAAAGGCTCGGTCAATGATGCCACCTTTTCGCAATCACTTCAGGGAGCCACCGTCAAACTTTATCAAATACCAGTGGGATCCACAGATGAACAATTGATCGGTACTTGTACAACGGATAGTCAGGGTAATTACAGTTTTTCTTTTCCCAGAGAAAAAATGGAGAAGTATCGCTTGACAATCACAAAAAATCTTTATTTCTCGAAGGAGGAGGTCATCTATTTTTCTGAATTGAGTCTGGAAGAAGACTACATACGTAATTCATCCACCTCTGCCATGGCTTGGGCCAAACTCACGTTCCACAATCAAAACCCTTCCGGTGCTGACCACTTCCAGTATATTAAACAAAACGGAAAGGCCAATTGTCCAGAATGCTGCCCTACCACTTATCAAGACTATTATGGATCTTTAGACACTTCCATCTATTGCATTAATGATGGAAATACCAATTATTCTTACCTCTACTGGGTTTTAGGGACATCAACGCAAGGAACACAAACCGTGTACACCACCGCTTTCGACACTGTTGAAGTAGTATTAAACTATTAGAGACTGTATTTCATGTCTCAAGCTAATTCATCATCAAGGAAAACGTGGCTAAAAAGATTAGGCCTTTTCTTTTTGTTGATCCTGTTATTAGTTGCAATATTATTTTTTCGAGCTATACGTTTCCAATCAAAACAACTTTTTTTTAAGCACACAGCCCAAACGGAAACATTCCCATCCGCTGATTCCCACCTAATCCAAGCGATTCAATGTAAAACCGTTTCCTACCCTGATAAAATTGATACGCTTGAGTTCAACAAACTCAAAAAACGGCTACGTGAAGCTTTTCCAATGATCCATGAACAACTCGAATTAACAATCGTAAATAAGTTCAGTCTGCTCTACAAATGGAAAGGATCAGACAGCAAATTAACCCCATTTCTATTGATGTCACATCAAGATGTGGTTCCTGTTTCGCCTAACACCGAGAAACTCTGGTCTCATCCACCATTTAGCGGGGAAAAAGCAGAGCACTACGTTTTTGGCCGTGGCACATTGGATGTGAAATCCGGAATTATTGCCCAAATGGAGGCCGTGGAAGCACTTTTAAAACAAGGCTTTCAACCGAAAAGAACCCTCTATCTGGCCTATGGTCATGACGAGGAGGTTGGTGGAACCAATGGAGCAATGAAAATTGCTGCACTTCTTAGAAAGAGAAATGTCAAACTTGATTTTGTGCTTGATGAGGGCGGATCGATTGTTCAAGGCGTTGTTCCGGGTGTTCAAAAACCAGTTGCACTCATAGGAGTCGCTGAAAAAGGATATGCCAGCTTTAAATTGAGTGTGTTTTCAAAAGGAGGACATAGCTCCATGCCACCGAAACAAACTTCCATTGGAATTTTAAGTGCTGCAGTTGAAAAACTGGAGACAAATCCATTCCCAACCAAATTGGAAGGCGTTGGGTCGCTCATGTTTGATTACGTAGGTCCGGAAATGGATCTTGGTATGAAGGTGATTTTTGCTAATCGGTGGCTATTTGGCCCACTTATCGAAAACAAACTGGATCAATCAGATGCAACACGCGCAACAATGCGAACTTCGTTAGCTACCACTATATTTCGCAGTGGAGACAAAGACAACGTTCTTCCGGTGAAAGCTGAAGCCATTGTAAATGTGCGCATTCTGCCCGGTGAAAGCATCGAAAGTGCCAGACGTTTCATAAAAAGTACCATTAACGATCCGCGAGTTAACGTTTCACTTTCTGACGGCAAATCCTATGAGCCATCCGACATCTCTGAAACAGCATCCAAACAATTCAAAAAAATTCATCGAACTACTTCGGAAATATTCCCGGATGTCATTGTTGCCCCTTACCTCATGCTTGGTGCTTCTGATTCAAAACATTACCGCCAATTAACCAAAAATATATTTCGGTTTATACCTCTACGGTTACGCAAAAATGATTTGAATCGTATCCATGGAACAGATGAGCGTATTAACATCACAAATTTCCAAGAATGCATCCGATTTTACATGCAACTAATCAAGAACGAACAGCAGAAATAGTTATTCATCGATTGAATGCCGTAGCATTTGGATCAATTGTCGATTATAGGTTTCGATTAGGTATTTCAAATAGTTCGGTGTGCTTTTAGAAATACACTTGGTATAATGTTTCATTCGATGCTCAATGTGCTCCTGCAGTAATTGAACCAATTGCAGTGCTTGTTCCAGATCCTTGCTCGCTGCATGAATCACCGCATGATGGTTTTCCATAGACAACTGAACCGCTTCCTTCCCCTTTTTACCGGCATCAATGACTGCATAATATGCTTCACTCATACTGAATCCCTCCAATTGCTTGATATCCATTAACTCCGCCAGGGATTTTGGGAATTCATACTCCACCTCAAACTCCAGATCATCCGATTCAGTCAATCGTGACTCAAGAAAACGATCTGGAAAACGGAAGGCGTCCTGCCAGTTTAAATAGTCTTGCCAGAAGCCAAAGCGGCGCACATTATTCCCAAGATCGATCACTTTGAAACGATCTTTGAGTGGAAGTTTTCGGGAACCTCGTCCAATCATCTGGTGATACAGCGTTAGCGAACGTGTAGCTCTGTTCAGAATAATTGTTTGTACAGTTGGTTCATCGAATCCGGTGGTTAAAATTCCGACAGAGGTCAGGATCGCATCCTTTGTTTCTTTAAACCATCTTAATACATCCTTACGATCTTTATCACTGAACGTAGAGTCCAGATGTCGCACCGGATAACCCCGTTTTTTAAAGGTTTCTTCTACGCGCAAGGAGGTATCTATCCCAGCATTAAAAATGAGCGTTTTATCTCCTACAGCGATTTCCTCATAAGCGAAAAGCAATTTTTCCTGCATGAAATAGTTGCCATACACCACATCGGAACTATTCACGGTAAAATCACCATTCGATCCGATTTTCAAGCCATGGAGATTCACATCGTAAGTATATGTGTCTGCATCGGCAAGGTATCCACCTTCGATCAAAGAGGCAATGCTCTCCCCTACGATCAGTTTCTGGTAATTGTCATTTAACGGTAGTGTTCTGTTACTGCTTAAAGGCGTTGCAGTAACCCCAAGAATATTTCCTTCCCGGTAGAATTGGAATATTTTTCGGAAACTATTGTAATGGGCTTCATCGACGATCACCAAACCGACCCTTTCAATGAAGTTTTCATTTTCATTCAAACGGTTGTTCAGAGTTTCCACCATGGCCGTAAAACACATGTATTCATCCTGATCCGGGATCGATTTCACCTCACTGTTGATCACCTTATTAGAAACTCCAATAGCCTGAAGCTGACGGGAAGTCTGAACAGAAAGCTCAATGCGATGCGTAAGGATCAACACCTTCTCTCCGGTCTTCTCAATAAATCGTCGTGCGATCTCAGAAAAAATAACCGTTTTACCACCTCCTGTTGGAAGTTGAAAAAGGAGATTGAATTTTTTGCCGTTGGAATCAAGTTCTTCGATGATCTTACGAACCGATCGTTCCTGAAAAGGATATAATTCTTTAGCACAGTATAGTTCTACATCGATCATGAAGTGATTCCAAAAAAGGGCTACAAAAATACCTCCTTTTATTTGTTAAACAATGAAAGTTGAGTTCCATTAAAGAATTATTTTTTTCTTGGATTCCCAAAGTGGATACATTCTTCCGTATCGAACAGTTTTTCGATCAGAACGTTTATTTTTGGAGCGCAAACAATTTTAAACAAAGACACAATGAGTACGATTGAACAAGTGAACTGTCTGATTATCGGATCCGGTCCTGCCGGTTATACTGCTGCTATCTATGCAGCGCGCGCCGATATGAAACCTGTTCTCTATCAAGGAATGCAGCCGGGCGGACAATTAACGACAACGAATGAGGTAGAAAACTTTCCTGGTTATCCGGATGGCATATCGGGACCTGAAATGATGGTTCAACTCGAGGCACAAGCGAAACGATTTGAAACTGATATCCGTTTTGGATTTATCAATAAAGTGGATTTTACGGGCCCTACACACAAATGCTGGACGGAGGATGGAAAAGAAATCCATGCACAAACAGTTATCATCTCTACAGGAGCTTCAGCTAAATACCTTGGATTGGAAAGTGAGCAGAAATACCTGCAATTAGGCGGTGGCGTTTCAGCTTGTGCTGTATGTGATGGGTTCTTCTATCGCGGACAAGAGACGGTGATCGTAGGTGCAGGTGACTCTGCATGTGAGGAAGCTCATTACCTTTCAAAACTATGCACAAAGGTTACCATGCTCGTTCGAAGAGATGAATTTCGTGCTTCAAAGATCATGGCTGACCGAGTCAAAAACACTCCGAATATTGAAATCCTTTTCAATACCGATACGCAGGAAGTACTCGGTGACGGGAATGTAGTAACTGGAGTTCACGTGAAAAACAGTAAAACAGGAGAAGAAAAAACGATTTCGTGTACCGGTTTCTTTGTAGCCATCGGACATCAGCCGAACACAGAGATTTTTAAAGGTTTCATTGATCTGGATGAAACGGGATACATTAAATATGCACAGCCTGGAACTTCAAAAACGAATGTACCTGGAGTTTTTGTAGCGGGTGACGCGGCAGATAAAACCTACAGACAGGCAATTACAGCTGCAGGAACCGGTTGTATGGCGGCACTGGATGCGGAACGTTACCTTGCTGCGTTAGAACATTGAGTGATTCAGTATTCAGGATTGAAATTTTATTAAGAAGCCTTCGGGCTTCTTTTTTTTTATCTTACTTTATCTTCAAGCATTGGAACGAATTTAAACGTGCCAAACTCCTCCTGGTCGAATGTAGTTTCATTCACCTTGATCAATCTCTTCATGGTTTGTTCTTTCCCTTCACCAACCGGTATAACCATGATCCCTCCTACTTTCAGCTGATCAAGCAAGGCATTTGGGATTTCCGGTGCACCGCAAGTCACAATGATCTTGTCAAATGGAGCGTACCCAGGCAACCCTTTGTATCCATCTCCAAAAACCAGTCGCGGTGTAAATTTGAGATGAGAAATGATCTGTTTCGCTTTCATGTAAAGCTCTTTTTGCCTTTCAACAGAAAAGACCTTCGCTCCCATCTGACACAATACCGATGTTTGAAAACCGGAACCTGTGCCAATTTCAAGGATCTTTTCACCTCTTTTTACTTCCAGTAATTGCGTTTGAAAAGCCACCGTCACAGGGTGAGAGATGGTTTGACCGGCTCCAATCTGAAAAGCCGTATTGCTATAGGCTTGTTCTGCGAACACCAGATCCAGAAAAAAATGCCTCGGAACCTGATCAAACGCTTCAAAGATCGCCTCATTGGTGATTCGTTCATCCTGACGCAATAAAGCGATCAGTTGCTTTCGCATGCCTTTGAATTTGTAAGTATCCTGCATGTGGCAAAAATAAAATTTTCAAGGGTTCCTTGATTTCCATTTTTCCAACAGCACTGTGTTCATTAGGAATCTATCTTAGGATATTTTGTTTTTTTACTTACAATGTGCCCAATCAAAGAAAATTCTAATTAAATTGGTTTGATTAATACGTTTAAAATGGATATCACAGAAGAAATCCTATTTCCTTACATTGAAACAACCTGAACGACAATAAAAGAGTGATCACTTTCAGGTATATCTGATAACAATTTGATGAAGCTTTTTAAACTTTCGCTGATATTATTATTGATAGGATTAGGGACATATTACATATGGCCAGAAAATCAATTAAACGGAATTGATAAAGTAGATAAGCTTGT
>CAIYQV010000076.1 GCA_903928365.1 uncultured Flavobacteriia bacterium | reverse complement strand
CCTGTTGCAGCGATATCTGCAGAATCACGATTCAGGTAACGCACGGCTGATTTGTAATGTACTAATGGCCAGTTGATGTTGACATTGGTGTCATTCAACTTTAGCGCATCGATCACTTCTTTCGATTGCTGAGCTTCAGGCGAAAGGCGTTTATATGCCTGCCATAAGTTTTTGTGAATACAGTCTTCTCCTAATTGTTTGAAGTCGTCTTCGTATTTTTCTTCAAACTCGATAAGCGTAAGGGTCTTTTTACCCGTTCCGACCTCTGTAGCACCGGTTTTCCAGTAAATATGTTCGTACATATCCGCAATCGGTGAATTTACCTTGAAAGAACCACGTTTATCCTTGTGAACAAGGTTGATGAAGTCTGTGGAGTGAATCTCGATAAAACGGTATTGTGCAGACTGAAAACCACTTGCAGGCAGAAGAGACATTCGGAATTTCATGAATTCGGCCTGGTCCATTCCCTTTACCATGATATCAAAACTGAGGATCAAGGCATCAAAGTAGCGGTTGATCCGGCCAAGCCGATCAGTAAAGAACGATTCATCGATATCCTCCTTACCTCCAAGCTGTTCGAATTCACGTAAAGCCAAACGGAAATACAATTCAGTGATCTGGTGATAGATGATAAAGATCTGTTCATCCGGAAATTTCGTGCGCGGCTTCTGAAGACTCAATAGGGTATCAAGCTCTATGTAATCCCAATATTTTACTGTATCATTATATAGCAAACCATCCAGGTAAGAAACCAGGTCTTGTCCCAATGCTGCGTATTTTTCATTCAGGGCTTCCAGCCGCTGTTTGATTTCCGGTGTGATTTCCATGTTCAAGAATTAACAAGACAAAGGTATGAATTGCGGAATACCGCACAAACACAAGTTAAAATATTAACAAGAGATTAAAAATAAACGCTTTATTTCGTCGTAAAGTAGCGAGTTTGTACTTTTGACCCATGATAGATTACAACCCCAAGAGCTGGCTTACACTAATAGTGGCTTTTCATAAAAGTGATACGTTCCGAATGTTGTGGAAAGAGATCATTTATATTGGATTATTTACTTCTATCATTGTGTTTTTGGAGTTGCGGTTTTTTCCGAATGCCGTAGTATTAGAAAAACTGATTGGCGTGTATTCCCTGATTGGTTTTGTCATCTCTTTATTACTCGTTTTCAGAACCAATACGGCTTATGATCGCTGGTGGGAAGGTCGACGCAAGTGGGGTGAATTAGTAAATGACTCTAGAAACGCGTCGCTGAAATTGTCTGCTATTTTGAAAGCCGAAACTGACAGGGATTTTTTCAAAAGAATGATCGTCAATTTTGCCTTTGCTTCCAAAGAACATTTACGAATGGGGGTGGATTTCGGCGAATTATCTCTTACACAGGAGGAGCGGGATCTTCTTAGAAAAAACCAACATGTTCCTATGGCCATCAGCAGTGCCATTTTTCAACGTGTCACAGAGCTCAGAAGTGCGGGAAGCATTACGGATGCAGATGTGATTATTCTTGAGCGTAATCTCAATGGTTTCATGGATAGTCTGGGGGCTTGTGAACGTATCAAGAATACACCGATTCCGTTTTCCTACAGCCTTTTTATCAAGAAGTTCATTTTTATTTATGTAACAACACTGCCCTTAGCATTCGTGGTTCAGTTCGGATATTTTGCTGCACTTATTTCCACATTTATCTTTTATGTGCTGGTAAGTATGGAGGTCTTGGCGGAGGAAATTGAAGATCCTTTTGGTAAAGATGATAATGATCTACCGACCGACCAGTTGTGTTTGCGAATTAAAGAATCGGTGGAACAATCTTTTCAAAACAAATAATGCCGCACATGGCGGCATTATCTAAAACGAAAAAGTAGTTATTAGTCTTTCACGAATTTGATCGTTTCCGACCCTGTTTCATGTTGAATATTCACGAAATACACGCCATTATGGAAATTGCTTACGTCAATATCCTGTGATGTTCCTGAAACTTCAGTGAATGTGCGAATGATCTTCCCTTCCATGTTGGTAATAACGATTGAAGTGATATTCAGTTTTTCACTCAATCCGTTCAGGGTGATCTTTGTATTTGCAGGGTTCGGATGCACGCTGAATGGCTGAATTACCTCTTCTATGGTTCCTGCTGTTCCAAGTACTAACTTGTAACCGGTAAAGGATGTCGGCACATCTGTTGGTGTTGGACCAATAATTGGAATATCAACTAATACCGTGGCAGTAATATTGATCGTTAATGGATAGGTTCCTGCAGTTGAGTTTGTTCCGTATAGGTTTGCGCAACCGTTCGCACCACCGGCATAAGCACAACTGGAGATGTTACAAGCATAGCTGAAGCCTGCAGGCAAGCCATCCACACCATCCACCGTGAATCCATCGATAGTACTTCCAATAAAGCCTTGTGCCAATGGATCAGAACCTGCTACTTCAGCAGTTACCGTACTTGGCACTTTAAAATTTAAGTCGGTTGAATAAAATACTCCCACTTCTCCTGGAGGAAAGTTTGTAGTGGTATCAGGCCACACACCATAGGTCGAGTCAGCATATTGAACTCCCGGAGTACAGGATTGCGCATTCAATGCTGCAGCAGTAAAAACAGAAAATGAAAATAGTAGAAGTTTCTTCATAACAATGGTTTTAGAATTTATGTTAGCCAAATATAAAAAAAATAAACGTCAGTCCGGCAAGGTCCAAGTTCGGCGTTGAAGTTGCATAACGATAGAATTCAGAACATCAGTTCAAGTGGACTGTACACCAGAACATAACTTTGGTGCAGTGTTTTTCTTTAATAACGCTGTTCTCCCGCAGAAAAACCCTACAATAAATTAGTTGCCATTTTTAAACACCTTCTCAATGCTTCCATCATCATAGACATAGAAGAGTGGGGTATTGAACTTGAAAGTGGTTTCTCTTCCCATAAGGTCGAGGATCTGAATTATAGTTTTAGAACTTTTCAATTCGTTTATACCGGCAACAGATGATGCGCAGTCCGAAGGGCAATTCTCGCTGAAAGAGGCCGTTGGGTCAATGTAGGTCCAGTTCGCAGTAGCATACGCGGCATTGTCCACCTGAATGCATTGCAGATCCGGGTTGCTTCCGCCATTAAAAAAGATAAAATTCTGGTTATTGCCATTTTTCAAATTCAGGCAAGTGAGTTGGTTGGAATAACAATATACATAAACCAAAGCGGTATTTTGAGAAACATCAAGTGACGTTAGCTGATTGAATCCGCAGTAAAGTTCTGTAATATTTGTAAAAGCCTCGATTCCCGTAAGATCTGTTATTCCAAGACTTGGGCAATAAACACTTTGGGTAAATGCGGATGCTTCACTTAGTTGAATTTCACTGT
>CAIYQV010000075.1 GCA_903928365.1 uncultured Flavobacteriia bacterium | reverse complement strand
CTCCTGCAATTCTTTGAAGCACTGCAAGATAAGAAAGTTGATTTTGAACTCATCGCACGGGGACAGGGTGTTGGCCGATGGAACGGTTGCAGAACAGTCAAAGATGCGAAACCGACCGAATTGGGTAGTTATTCCGGAAATGCATTTGATAGTTCAGTGGTACGTCTCCGAAAATCAGAGCTCATGATCGATATCCGAAGAGGTATTTCCGTTGAGATCAATTCCTACACCGATCCTGTGAAATCGAATCTGAACATTACCAATCCCGAACTGCTGGAAGCGATGGCTAAATACAAATTGTCCAAAAACGACATACTCAGCGCCTTAAGAACCGCGACGATCCTGACGAAGTTCAAAGCTGAAGTGAATGTACTCGCCGGCACCTATCTTGGTCGTGAAAAGGCTAAAATTGTAATCGATCGTTTCAACAAAGAATGGGCAAAAACGCGCGTGAGCGTCGGAGCAACATCGTTTAAGATCAGTGAACTCAAGCCTTAATTACACTTCAAAGAGTTTTTCCGGAAAATTGAGCAGGTAGACTTTTTCTGAGGCACGGGTCAAAGCGGTGTAAAGCCAGCGAAACATATCTTCATTCCAGCTGTCATCATCTAAAAATCCGGGATCAATAAACACATTCTCCCATTGTCCACCTTGGGCTTTGTGACAGGTCACCGCATAAGCATATTTGATCTGAAGGGCATTGAAATAGGGATCTTTCAGAATGAGCTGATAGCGTTTCCGTTTATTCTTCTCGTGCATGTAATCCTTTTCCACAGCATAAAAAAGTTCCCTCAAGCGTTCCCTGCTCAACGAAGGTCCTTCCACTGATAGCGATTCCGTGAACGTCAAAACCTCCATTTCAGGAATCTCTTCGTAATCCGGAAAACGAACGATCAAACGGGCAAATTCAAATCCATATTGCTCCTCTACCCTTTTCAAGCGCACTACCTTCATCAGTTCACCATTGGCAATAAAACCCATGCGCGTCTGATCATCCGACCAATAATAATTGTTCTTCACCACCATGAGCACATCTCCCGAACAAATCGTCTCCTCGTAATAGAGAATGCGTCCACGAACTGCTAGGTTATACGCATTCGCGCGCTTGTTTGATCGCGTTAGCAAGATGGTTTCATCCGAACCGGAATTAGAGTAACAGGTTTCCAGTTCAGATTGGAGTTCATCACCGGGCAAACGAATAAAATCTTTAAATCCGGATAAAACGAACTTTGGAGTTCCTCCTGGCTTCAGATTTCGTATCATGGTAGCATTGTACAAGACACCAGATCCACTCGCTTGACGCAATACTTGTGTCAATGAGAGATCCATGATGTTAAGCCGCGAATAATGTGTCTCGAGGTATTTTCGATCCAGCGCAGGAGAATAATCCGACCCAACCGGAGGCAGCTGGCCCTGATCTCCCAGAAGTATCAATCGGCAATTCTTACCTGCATAGACGAATTCGAATAAGTCATCCAGCAGATTTCTCGATCCCACATTACCGGAAGCATTCAGCGTATAATCACCGATCATCGAAGCTTCATCTACAATGAATACCGCATTCGTAAATAAATTGGGCGCTAGAGACATGCCCGAAGACTCATCCACCGAAGAATTTCTGCGGTAGATCACTTTATGGATCGTAAAAGCCTCGCGCGAAGATCGTTTACTAAGTACTTTTGCTGCCCTACCCGTCGGAGCCATTAAACGCACTTTCATTTTAGATTGCGTCAATGCTTTCACATAAGCTCCCAGAACGGATGTTTTACCGGTTCCTGCATAACCTCTCAGTAGATACAACGGATACAGCTCGGTACGGTATGTAAAATCAGAAAGATCCTGAATAAGTTGAAACTGATGTTCCGTGGGCGGAAAATCCATGCATTGCACGATTAGATCAGCTAATTTTCCCGGTACCGGCGAACTCATGGTTAAATTTAACAAGTATAATGTCAACTATCCTATGAAAGAATCTATCTAACAACTTTTTTAATCAAAAGCATTTCCAAAAGAAATCAAATAGCAACTTGAACGGCCATGACAAACCACTTTTACACAGAACCAGACTGCAAGCCCAGCGAAAATGCGAATGCACGAAGCGAAGGATTGTCCCTTCGGTCGTCTCAGGGCAAGCACCGGTGCCGTAGGCAGGTTCCTTGTAAAAGTGAAAGGGGAGTTCGACGGACTCACCCTGAAATTTTGCTCCTTTTGACCACAAAAGGAGAGATAAATAAATTGAAGTGATTTTTTTGTGCAATAAAGTGAGGGACCTTTCGAAGTACAAATTATCGGCAAGCCTATTTTACCTAACTTTGTTTAAACTTTAAATTGCATGAGCAGACTGAGTGTAGAGATCAATGCACACCATGTTCGAATAACGGAAACAAACGACTCTCAGGATTCCGTATATGAACATACTTTCAGTGATCTGCAGGACCATCGCTACATCGAACAACTGGATGCATTGCTTGAAGATTCGGGGCTTAAAAACCGTTCTTTTGACACCACAGCGCTTTCGTGGTCAGGATTCAGAACTACATTGGTGCCCTCCAATATTTTTGAAGATGGAAGTTCACAGCGTTTTTTTGAGCTTTGCTTTGGATCACAAATAGCTACTGAAGCCATTGAATTCGATCGACTTCAAACTGCCGGAATTGTCAACATTTATGAATTGCCGTTTTGGGTGAAGTCCTACTTTTCCAGCCGATTTCCACGTATAGTCTTGCGACATGAAGGTTCGCATCTTATCCAGCAATTGTTGTCTTCAAAGTTTTCAAAACTGGAAGTAATTGTTTCTGTGCACAAGGGATATTTTCTGTTGTGCATTGGCAAGGAAGACAACCTGATCTATTACTCCTCTTTTGATTTTCAAGAAGTGGATGACATTCTGTATCATGTGATGTTTACCTTGCAACAGAAGGAATTATATCATGAAGAAGGATCGCTTCAATTATTCAATGCTCAAGGGGTTCCGCGGGAATTAATTGAAGAACTCAATGAACGACTGGCAAAGATCGCAGAAATCAAATCATTGGCGATATCACTGAACAGTGGACTTGTACTTAATTCTCTGGAGCAGTGCGTATAATCAGCGGAAATCTCAAAGCAAGACGTTTTAGTGTCCCGAAGAACTTTCCTTCACGACCAACCACTGACTTCGCGAAAGAGGGGTTGTTCAATGTTCTTGAACATAAACTGGATCTATTCGATTTGAATATTCTGGATCTCTGTGCAGGAACGGGTAATATCTCCTTTGAATTTTTGTCACGGGAAGCTGGAACTGTAACAGCCGTTGATCAGAATTTTAATTGTGTACGATTTATCCGAAAGAATGCGGAAGAATTAGGAATCGGAGACGATTTACATGTGTTGAAATCGGAAATCCTTCAGTTTTTGCAGCGCACAGAACAAACATATGATCTCATCTTCGCCGATCCACCTTATGATGTTACGTTTCACAAGGAGATCGCAAACATCGTATTTGAACGCAACTTATTGAACGAAGGAGGACTTCTGATCATTGAGCATGGAAAAAGAACAGATCTTTCCGCGATAACTCAATTCGATTTTGTACGTAATTACGGAAATGTGAATTTTAGTTTCTTTCATCAAGACAATGAATAACATCAAGAAAATCGGACTTTTTGCCGGATCATTCGACCCGTTTACGAAAGGACATGAAGCCGTCGTAAAAAAAGCTTTGCAACTATTCGACGAGCTAATCATTGCCATTGGCATCAACAGTACCAAGCAAGGTTACTTTGACATTGAAAAACGAAAAGTGCATATTGATTCCCTATTTAAAAATGCTCCCATCCGAATTGTCACTTATGAGAAACTCACAGTTGATCTTTGCAAGGAAGAAGGCGCATCTCACCTGGTGCGTGGTTTGCGGGATTCGAAAGATTTCTCTTATGAACGTTCCATTGCGCACATGAACGAAACTTTGTCAGGCATTCAAACGGTGTTTTTACTTACGGACCAACAATATGCAGCAATCAACGCATCGATTGTTCGCGAAATACACAAGAATAAAGGCTCAATAGATGCCTTTGTAACCAATGTGCACCTACTCGTTTAATTGTGGTACAAAAACTGCTGATGCGAATCCTATGAATTTAAAACTTGTTTTTTTACTGTTCTTTTTTCTCACCACTAACCTTGTTTTTGGTCAGAAAGAAAAAGCAGTGACCATCAAGGGATTTGCACCAAGTTATTTAGGAAAAACGATTCGAATTGGGGAAATCGAAGACTACCTTAGTAAAAAAGAGAGTCCATTGGGAAGCACAACTGTAGGAACCGATAGTACTTTTCAACTTTCCTTTTTTGTCAAAGAGACCCAGAAGATCGTCTTACATGCCGACAGAAATCTTACTTTTTTTTACGTCCAACCAGGTGCCGTATACGACATTTACCTCCCGGAAAAAGATAAATACGAACCTCTGCGTCCCAACGGAAGCAGCATTGAAGTTACCTTTTTAGACCTTGATTCAACAGACATCAATTACCGTATTCTTCAGTACCAGCGCTGGTCAGATGAATTCGTTGGGAGTTACTATTACTTGAAGAACGCCAAACCTTTGGAGTTTTCTACCAAGCTGGATGAATTCAAAACGGCCGTTGAGAATTATTACCACTTATCAGACACTTCGAATACCGGATTGACAGATCCACAAAAGTACTTCAACACCTTTGTGCGTTTTTCTGTAGCATCTCTGGACAATATTCAGCATGCAGCACAACGAAATCGCTACGAAAAACATGATTTTTATCTGAAACACGCACCAGTATCCTATCGAAATGATGCGTATATGGGTTACCTCAATTCGTTCTATGAGCGCATGATCCCTCGTTTGTCCATGGAAACGAATAACCGCGTTTACCTGGGATTATTGAAAAGCAGTCCGACATTGATCATGAAAGCGTTAGGAACGGAGTATACGCTGATCAACATGCGTATTCGTGAAATTGTGATGATTAAATCGCTATCAGAAGAATTCTATTCGAAGGATTTTCCTCAAACCAACATTCTGACCGTGCTGGACAGTGTGGCAAACCACAGCCTTTTCGCCGCAAATGGCATCCTTGCTAAAAATATGATCGACCGTTTGACCGAACTGGCTCCGGGAGGCAAAGCGCCTGATCTCGTTTTAACTTCGGATAAAGGAGAGTTAATTACGCTTAGTTCCTTGCCTAAAAAACATGTGTATCTGCATTTTTACGACCCTTCCAGTCAGAAAAGTACGCAGGAACTGGAGCCTTTGAAAAAACTCTATGAAACGTACAAGGAAGATGTGACGTTTCTGACCATCTATCCTGATAAACCTTATGATGCGGAAACATCTGATAAATTCATCAAAACTATTCCCTGGACAACCTGTAAAACAGGAGAATCAAATTCAATCTGGAAAAACTATAAAGTCGCTACCTACCCTATGTATGTATTACTTGATGGATATGGATACGTTGTTGCTGCTCCGGCTTTAACACCTCTTCCTGACGGTCAGTATCAAACGATCGACAAGACTTTCTTCTTTATTCAAAAGACGAATAAGGAGATGAAAGGCAAATAATTACCTGCCCAGCTTCTTGTGGAAATAACCGAATACAACCCCTGTTACACCACCAGCAATGTGCGCGAACTGGGACACTGAATCTTTTCCAAAAGAATTATAGATCTCTTTACCCAGAAATAATACCACCACTAAAATAAACGTCAACGGAAGTTCTTTCCCTTTGATGTTGATCAGAGAAGATAGTACGATAAACATGAAAACGATCCCGCTGGCTCCCATCAGGCCGTAATCCCAAAAGAGCATGTGAAAGATCGCTGTTGAAATCCCTGTGATCGTGACCATCAGAAAGAGTTTTTTTGTTCCGTACGCTTCTTCCAGAATCGGACCGAGCATCAGTATGATGGAAAAATTCCCTAGCAAATGCTCCAGATTCGCATGCCCAAGCGTATATCCTACCAAACTCGCATACCAGACGGGCTCTTTAACCATGAACTCGCCGGGAAGGACAAATGGCATGGGTGGACTTTCATTATGCTGAAAAAGAATGAATACGATTACCGCTGAAATGGTAAAGACGAGGGTAAACGGCGCATTAAAGGTTATTTTCATGTGTATAACTCTTAGCACGAACTTACATGAAATTTATTCAAGTTCCCACTTTTCGTTGATGGACTTACTAACTTTACAACAGAAATCAGTTAACGGACATGAGATTTAATCTTTCTGAAATAAATGAACTTATTCGCAACCGACGCACCATCTATCCGGAACAATATTCGGATCGCAAGGTACATCGTGAACAATTGGAAGTGATCCTGAACAATGCGCAATGGGCTCCAACACATGGAAATACACAGCCCTGGCGCTTTAAAGTTTTTACGGAAGATGCACGTCAGCGATTAAGTGATTTTCTGGCTAAAGCCTATCTGGAGCTTACTCCTGCTGATCAACAAAACGATGCAAAACTTGCCAAGATGCTTAGACGTCCTATGCTTGCCTCGGCCGTGATTGCTGTTTGCATGGAAAGACAATCAGAAGAAAAAATACTTGAGATCGAAGAGATCGAAGCAGTGGCATGCGCTATTCAAAACATGCATTTAACATGCACCGCTTATGGAATCGGTGGTTTCTGGTCGACACCAAAACTGATCTATCATCCAAAAACAAATGAATTCCTCGGATTGAACGAAAAGGATAAGTGCCTGGGGTTATTCTACATTGGGTATCCTTCGATTGAATGGCCTGCAGCGCATCGCAAACCATTGGAATACCATTCTGAATGGTTCGAACAGTAGTATATAATCATACGATTCCGAAAAAATCCCCGTTCTCACTAGATATACTAACTTCGCTTTCGTGAGTAAATTCCTTTGGGTCATTCTGGTATTATCTGCTTCCACCTCGTTTGCACAAAGCAAGCCCAAGAAGAAGGAGCGTTTTCCCTCGTACTTTGGAATTCAAGTCAGACCGGTATTACCCACACGTTATGTCGGTGAACCGAACGTAACTTTGACCAACAATGAATTTTCAACTACCATTTCACAGAAAACAGGCTATTCTTTTGGAGGAACCGTTCGAGCAGGCTTGACCAAATTGCTCGCCTTGGAAACCGGCATCAACTTTACACAACGGCAATATGGGGTAACCATGTCTGTTGCTGATTCCAATGTATTTGCAAAAAATGAACTCACCTTCATCTCGTACGATGTTCCGGTAAATGCATTGGTTTATGTGCAATTGAGTGAGCGATTTTACATGAATGCTTCTCTTGGAACTGCCCTTACATTTAAACCCACTTCCGTAGGCATATTGACACTTCCAGGAGGAAAATACACTTTCACACATACAGGTGTCGTATACAGCAAAGGAGCCATCGATTTCAATGCCAACGTTGGCTTTGAATACCGTACCGAAAAAAGTGGTTTTTTCTATATCGGAGGATCAGCACGTATCCCCTTTCAGCCATTGTTTGATATCGTGGCACAATACAAATATCAAGGATACAAAAATACCGTTTACGGCAGTGTAGATGGCACTTTTTTGGCTATTGACCTGAAATACTTCTTTCCGAATACGAATAGCAGAGGTGAACAATTTCAAAGAGGACCCATCGAATGACCACAGAACTTTTACAACTCGTAGAGAGATTGGAATTACTACCCCATCCAGAGGGTGGATTTTACAAGGAAACCTATAGATCTGAAGAAACACTTGAACTCCAAGACAGAAATCTCCTTACCTCTATTTATTTTTTACTGACCTCTGAAAATGTTTCCCATTTTCATCGGATCAAAAGCGATGAGTTGTGGTATTATCATGCCGGTTCAGCTGTTACAGTGCATACACTCGACGAAAAAGGACATACCGCTTTTAAGTTAGGTCCCGATGTAGCAAACGGAGAACTTCCTTTCTACTTGGTCAAAAAAGATACGATCTTCGGATCTACGGTAGAAGCTCCCCATAGTTATGGACTTGTTTCCTGCGCTGTAGCTCCAGGCTTTGATTTCAGGGATTTTGAACTGTTTGAACGAAAAGAACTATTGGAATTATTTCCAGACCATGTGGAGATAGTGACAAGATTGACAAGGTAAGCTAAACAGAGTGAGAGTGAGAGTGAGAGTGAGAGTGAGAGCGGATGTATGATTCAAGTCCTCATTCTGTTTTTGATTCTCATTCTCAAATTTATTTCAGCTTTGCATCCTGTATCAAGGTGACCCACAACGTAATTTTACCTTCATCCATGCGCGGATAGATGGGGCGGACCTCCCCTTTAACCGCAGAGATGTTGAGGTAGTCCCCAAAGAAATTCTTGGCATCTGGTGTGAAAGGCTTGTCACTTATTCTGAAATCTTTAAACGTAATTCCACCATCGGTTGATCGGGAAATGTACACATCCGTTTTGAGATCAGAATAATTTCGACGATCATAGTAAACGAAATACAGGTAACCTGTACTTTGATCAACTGTTACCCATGTGAAGAATTGATGTGTTTTGGTGTTATCCTGATTGACCTTTCGCGCTTCAGACCAGGTTTTTCCACCATCTTTTGAAACAGAAAGAAATACATCCGTATTGTCTTTTCCATTTCGCTGATCGCACCAGTTTAAATACAGATTACCGCGGTTCGGTCCGTTACTGAGATCTGACACAAGGATCGGCAAACCATTCGCACGGTTCATTCCGGGAATATCTAAATCCCAACCCTCGATCTGGGGACCAATCTTTTGTTCGACAGGCAACCACTTATTGCCACGGTCTTTGGAAACTTGAAAAACGAGCCCTTTCGGTCCGGACCAAACCACATAGATCTCTCCATTCGGTCCAACGGCTGGAACTGCGCCTTCCACAGTTTCGTCGCTATCCAGACAATTTCCACCATAAAACGAGATTCTTTTTGGATCTGTCCACGTTTTTCCCTGATCTGAAGATCGGGCAAATAAAATCACTGATGAATCTGATTCCAGAGCAGAATCGTATTTATCGAATTGTGTCCATGTGAGGTAAATATCATTATTCATTGGGTTCAACACCATCCAATGTTTGTCTTGTGCTTTGGTTCCATTTGGTTTTGGAAATGTTCCCTCATTGAACTTACCGTCTACGGTCGATGCGGACTGGCAAACAATTCGATCGATCCAGGAAGTTTTCTTGTAATCCGCCAGGTGAAAATAATACACGTGTCCGGTAGTATCAAATAGGATCGCCGGATCGCCCCATACCCCGTAGGTACTGCTCATCTTTCGACTTTCCCAGGTTTTACCACCATCTTTGGAAAAATAGTAATCACTTAGAATGCATCCAGCGGCGATGTTATTTGGATTCTTCGGATCAATAGCAATGGATGGTTCGGATTGTCCGTAAATCTCAGACATCAGATTGTATGGTTTCAGTTTTACATTCTGAAAAACCGTCTGACTTGAAACTCTGAGAGAAATCAGAACGACAAAAATGAAGCAAATTTTAATCATGAATCAGATTTTTCTCAACCAATAATTGCGCAATTTTTCACACTGCATATCGGACGTTTTTTTAAAGGTGAATTGCGGTTTGAAATAGTCTGTGATCGCAACGGAAAGGTTCATTAAGACCTCATCGCGTGAGATCAATAAGCTGAATTTGTCTCCGGTATTCAATCCTCCAGTGAATTGTTCCAGAGCGCCCTGATCAATGCGATAGCCATTGCAACCAATGATTTCGTCGTTAACGGAAATTCCGGCTTGTTCCGCAGCTGAACCTGCACGAATACCACGAACGATTACTTTCCCTCCATCTTGTCGCAAGGAAGCACCGAATGATGGGCGTGCAACACCAGTTTCTTCGACTTGCAATCCTACTTTTTTGAAGGTTTCCTGCAAAGGAGCGACCTCTGTTCCGAAGACATATTTCTGGAAAAAGTCGTCCATATCTTCTCCTAAGAACGCTTCCAGTTCATCCTGGAATTCTTGTTCCGAGAAACCTCGTTTCAAGCCTTTGTAAAACTTGTTATACAATTGTTGAAGAAAATGATCCAGGCATTTTTGTCCTTTGTATTTGGAAATGATCATCACATCCAGGATAGCGGCAAGCATTTGACCTCGAGAGTAATAGGTCATAGTGGTATTGGAACTGTTTTCCGTTGGACGATAAGCCTTGATCCATGCATCAAAACTCGCATGAGCAACTGGTTGAACACGAGCACCGACGGATCCTTCCACGTAATTGATCGTACTCTGGATCTTTTGCAAGTATTCACTTTCGCTTGTATAACCAGCTCTCACAAGTAATAACTCATCGTAATAGGAAGTAAATCCTTCCATTACCCATAGGAGTGAAGTGTAATTCTCCTCATCGTAATTGAATGGCCCCAATTCGATCGGACGAATACGTTTCACATTCCAGAGGTGGAAATATTCATGTGCCACTAACGATAAAAAACCAGCATATTCTCCGCCTTGATAGGTCCATCGATTGACGCTCAGTGTGCAGGAATTTGTATGTTCTAAACCACCTTGGCCGTCTACCACGTTGTGAATGATAAATGTGTAATTTTTATTGGGATTCTCACCGATCACACTCGTTGCTGTTTCAACAATATGAGCCATGTCTTTTTTAAGCACATTGATGTCATAGTTTCCTTCCCCGTAGATCGCGACGGTATGATCCACTCCTGCTGCCATGAAATGAAAGATCTCTTGATTTCCAATCTCTATGGGACAATCTACCAGTTGATCGTAATCGTTGAACGTAAATTTAAAGGCACCATCACCCGCTACTGACTCGGAAACAGGCATTAACGCCGTAGAAACCTTTTTGAAATCCTTAAAAGGAACAACGCTTAATTCTCCTGAAAGATCCTTGTGTCCATCCACATACATGAAAACACCTGAACCACTTATGAAACCATGTGTCAAGTCAAGGAAACTTGTTCGTACAGAGAGCTCGAAGGAATACACATCGTAAACGACTTTAACCAAAGAAGAGGCTCCTTTATCAATCGACCAGGCATTTTTCGTTTTCTTGTTCACCTTCAACGCTTTTCCGTTTTCATCGAAAGCCTTTACCAGATCTACGTTTTTAGCGAATTCACGAACCAGATATGAACCGGGCGCCCACACCGGCATTTTCACCATGAGTTCTTTTTCCTTAAAGCCTGAAAGCTGCATTTCCACGTGGAAATAATGATTCTGAGGTTTCGGCATGGAAACACTGTAGGTCATCTTTTGAGCAGTACTTAAACCGCAGATCAGAAATGTAAAACAGAAAATGGTTAAGCGCATGGGTATCATTTTTTCAAATATAGAATGCTTAGTTTGATTTCGTCCACAAATGT
>CAIYQV010000074.1 GCA_903928365.1 uncultured Flavobacteriia bacterium | reverse complement strand
GAATGAAAGGTATCGAGTGATGCAAGGACCTGATCGTAAAGTCTTTTTTTAGTGATTGAAAATCGGTTGAGGAACGCCTCCCCCTCGAAATGTGCAAAAAGTTTTTCTTCACTGTATTCTGCAAGCTTTTCAATGTAATCGAATAAACGGACATAGGCATTTTCTTCGCCGATCGTATGACGTGAGGCATGTACTTTAAAGTACCGTTTTTCAGACTTTGTCAGAGTCTGAATCAATTCGAAAAGACTTTCTCGTACTTTTTGCGCCATACACAAAGGTTTATGGCTCTAATATAGTTTAGTAAACGGAGATTTAGGAAGTGATTGGTTGAACGGTAGCAGGTATTGATTGAAATGTTTCTATGGATCAACACCAAAACTTGGGGAGAAATTATTTCATATGTCTTGCTTATCTTCTCCTTTTGTAGGCCAAAAGGAGCAAAAACTTTTTCACTTTTAAAAGGAACCTGCCTTCGGCACCGCTAACAAACCTGCGCTTTGTGCTACGCAACGCCACTTGGTTTGCAGACTGGTTCTGTGCAAAAGTGACTATGGTTGAATTTTCAATTCAAGATTTCTTTTTTCCTAAGCCCTATCGGGGCGCTATGAAACTAACAACGGACATCGGTCCGTTGTGACATAAAAAAATCACTTAGAGCCCTGCAGGGTTGACATATACTGCCGACGTAAGGTTTTAAACATATGATTAAAGAGGAAAAACACGCCTCAAATTAATCCGAATTTATGCCCACAAACTTTTTAACTTGATACGATTTATCAACCTGCCGAAGAACTCGTTTAGCTTAAAATTCCGGGAAATAAAAAATGCACCTCAGGGGTGCATTTGAATTATGTTTAGATAGTGTTATCTTTTTCTCCTTGCGGATTCGTCTTTATCGCTGTTTGGGTCTGTGATGTCTCCTTCGGAGGTTTCATCGTCTGCATCAGCATTAGAGGACCCCTGATCAAACGTAGACCCAGCACGGTATGTAAGAACCTCCTGCGATGGTGTACCACACTCAGGACGAATTACTTCCTTCTGACAGGAAACAACTCCCAACGAAAGTAATACTGCTGCTATGATGTACATTCTTTTCATCCCGATACTCGGATATATTACTAACAAATTTATGATAAATAACCTGTTACTCCAAATTATCCACGAAAATTTTTAGCACGACCTGGGTGCCGCAACTTTTTCCTTCCTTGTTTAGAAGTTGTGTTGGTCCAAATAGCTCAAATTCCTGCTGTGTCAATTTCCTCAATAATTCAATTCGTTTGAGCGTGATTTCGGTTCCTTTAGATTCATGGTCACCCCGGAAATCAGCCTTATTGTTCAAGCTCTGATCTACACCTACCCCGTTATCCCTGATGGTAATCATTAGTGAACTTCCCTGCACCTTAAGATCGAGTTCGATCTGCCCCTTCACCCCCTCATTGGGGAGGATCCCGTGAATGATACTATTTTCAATAAATGGCTGGATCATCATGGCTGGAATAATCAAACTTTCCGTATCAATCTGATCATCCACCGAAATATGGTATTCAAACCGATCATTGAAGCGCATCGATTCCAATGAAAGATACAACTCCACTCGTTCCAATTCCTGCTGCAAGCTGACGAGGTTTCCCTCTTCCGATGAATCCAGGTTCTTGCGGATCAACTTGGCGAAATTGGTTAGAAAGCGGTTGGCGGAGGTGCGATCCTGCGTGTTTATAAAGTATTGAATGGAGTTCAGCGAGTTAAAAATGAAGTGTCGGTTCATAGACGCATTCAATGACTTTTGTTCCAGATTCAATAGTCGGGATTTGTATTCCAGCATTTCTTTTTCACTCTTGTCCTTTTCTCTTTTCAAACGTGTTTTAACTCCGTACCAAACCGACCATCCGATGAGTATGGTGCACAGCAATAAAAACCACCATGTACGGTAGAATGCCTGAGCTACCGACACCGGAAAAACCCACTCATCAGACACCCTTCCCTGGGCATCAACACATCGTGCATGCAAGATATACGTCCCGGAAGGCAATCCATTAAATGACAGGATAGCATTTTTACTCAATGGAGACCACTCCTGATCCAATCCTTCCATCCAGAACTGAAACTGCAATCCAGCATAATCATCCAGATCCACTCCATCCAACTCGATGGTAAGGTTATTTTTAAAATAAGGCAGATCGAGCGACGCAGGAATTCCATCCGAATTAAAGGCAATTCCATATTTCTGTATGTCCGACTGATAGTTCACTAAAATTCCTTTCACCAACAAGGACGGGATGGAAGATGCCTCTAAAAACCTGTCTGGGTTAAATTTCACAAAACCAGACGCCGTTCCGAACCACAAATTGCCTTTACGATCTTCGAAACCGGAATTCAAATTGGTCTCCAGGTCATTCATTCCATCTGCAATCCCTAAATGAAGTAATCCTTCTTTTGGGTGCTCCAGGTCTCTGATCAGGTACAAGCCATTGTTCGTTCCAATATACAAGCCTCTCTTGCTCATTACCAGAAAATTGATAAAATTGGACGCTGCCGATGATGCAAAATTGCAAGGAGCGATCTTCTCGTGATCGTAGCAATACAATCCTTCCTCCGTACCGATCCATACACGTTGATTTCGATCTACAGCCAATGAATATGCTGCTCTTGTAAAGTCAGCTATCCGAATCAACTGTCTGCCTTTTATTTCATAAAATCCATTATCGGCCACGCAAAAAATCTTTCCGTTTGACCTACAGAAATTTCTTATTGTAGCGGGTTCTTTCATCATCAAGGGCTGAAACTTTCCATTGCTGTAATAGCTGACTCCTTCACTACCTCCTACATAAAAAGTAGAAGGAGAATCCTTGAACAAAGCGGACACCTTATCTCCTGAGAGGCCATGCTCTCCGTAAAAGATCTTTTTTGTGCCCTTCACAGGAAGGCAAACCAACCCATTTTCCGTCCCGAGCCAATCTGCTCCTGCCACTTGATTGAGCAATGCCCAAACGGTTGCACTATTTTCAAGTTCCTGAGCGTAGATCTTTCCATTTGGATAAAAACGCATTGCACCTTTATCAAAAGTACCCAGCCAAAATCCTCCATCACTCCGCTGAGTTGCACTAATGACCAAGTCTGAAGTCATACCTTCTGACTGACCGTAATGTGTAAATTGCTCACCCGGAAAGCGCAGTAATCCTTTCCCTTCACTCCCCAGCCAAACGGCACCTGAACGGTCTTCCCAAATACAACGTATACTTTCCATAGGAAGGCCACGCTGCTGATCCAACTTCAGATTTACAAGGTCATTTCTGAGTCTGAATACTCCTTCCGTAGCAACGATCCAGAGATCACCTTTTTTGTCCAGCAAACACTTACGTAATGAGAAAAGTGTGTCGATCGACGCTATCCTACTCATTGCACCATTCTGAAGATCTTGCTTGTACAAGCCGTTCTTGAATGTGGTCACATAAAGTGCATTACGATTAGACTGCAAGGAAGAGATACTTAACCCTTCAATCGCTGGAAGTGTTTTGAAGTTTTTGAGATCCTCAGTCACAAGAACACCTGCCCTGGTAGCGAGGTACAACTTCTTACCCACCAGATGCAGATCCCTGATCTTGAGCAGATCCTCATTGACCGTATTCAGAGCTAAGGAACCTTTACCTTCGGTAACATAAAGTGGAGAAACGCTGAAAGCCACCCGATAAAATTTCCCATTCACCAATCGAAATAAGCCCTCTCCATTGGTTGCGACCAAAAGCTCATTACCAAATGGTAAAATATCACTCACAGAAATGGATCTTCTTTCTTTCCCGAATGACCATTTGCTGATCTTTTTTCCTTGGATACATGAAACGCCCCCTTCGTGTCCAACCCAAAGGGCCGATTCGGCACTATAAAGGCACGTAATCCTGTTATTTAGCAGCCCATTTTCATTCGTATATCCAGTAAAATCCTTTCCATTGAACCGAGCGAGTCCTCCAAGTGTCCCGACCCACAAAGCCCCCTTCGGATCCTGGGTAACGGCAGTAACTTGCGACTGAGGTAATCCTTGCGCCGTATTGTAATTCACGAATGCAAAACGCTGAGCACTGACAAACCCAACGATCCAGAGAAGCGTTAGCGCCAGTAGATACCTCATGCGTTTTGCTTTAACGTTTTTACGAATTCAGCAACGCGGTTTCGCGCGACAGGAATGCGCAATCCACCTTTAAGTACAGCAAAATGGCCATCCTCATTAAGATATTCTGACAAGAGTTCCATATTGATGATATGCGATTTATGCACCCGAAAGAATTTGCCTGGATTGAGAATCATTTCATACGTCTTCAGGGTACGTGTATCGAGATAACGTGTTCCATCTTTAAAATAGATTGTCGTACAGTTACCACTGGCCTCCAGATGAGAGATCGAATCATCTTCAACGATCTTGAGTCCGCGTGTGTGTGCGATGGCAATCCTGTTATTGGGTTTATTACGCAATAAACTATCCGACAAATGTTTCAAAGACGTATAATAGGTGGCGTAATTCTGTGGGTCTTCTGAAAAAATACGGCGGGTATCTTTCACCTTTTCTACTGCCGTCTGCAATTCCTCAATATCGATCGGCTTTAATAAATAATAGACTGCGCTGGCATTGAAAGCACGAATGGCATAATCTTTAAATGCGGTCACAAAAACTACGAGAAAATCCTTTTCTTCGATCTCATCGAGCAATTCAAAGCCTTCTGATCCGGAAGGCATGCGAATATCCAAAAACACTACATCCGGTTTGGAAGACTCGATGATCGCTTTCGCTTCACTTTTGCGTGAAGCTTCTCCAATCACTTCTACATCCGGGCAATATTCTTCGAGCAGCATGCTCAAATTCTTTCTTGCAAATTCTTCGTCATCTACGACAAGGGCTCTTAGTTTCATGACTTCTAATTTAATGGTTTTGGCAGCTTAGAACTACTCTGAACAATAAATGTACATCTTGAATCTGACTGAATGAAGATATGTACAACCGATAAAACGATTTTTGGAACAGATTAATTTTCCTGAACAACCGTAAAATCAACGAATCATTCCGTACAAATGAAATTCTGTGTTGAAGCTTTTACAATGGGTTATTTTTACAGAAACTCATTTCTATGACCATGACTTTACGCGACTGGATCTTTTCGGATAACGGAAATTAGTCCAGAATTTGAACCAACAGTTTCTTTACCTCTTCCGGGTCCTCGATGTGCCCCATATGTCCTGTATTAGAAAGGACATGATAAGCTACAGGAAGTCCCTTCACTTTTTCCGTCATGAGCTCCAGAGGAATCAATGGATCATGGGCTCCCTGAAGAACAAAAACAGCATCTGGATAAGTTTTCAGTAATTCCGTCTTATCCAGTCTGGCACGCATAGCCAACGATGCATAAGCAATTGCTTCAGCGGACAAATTGTTCGCTTCCGATATCAAATTTTGAACGGCGGGGTCATTTGACTTATTCCTGTAAAACAATCCCGGGATTGCTTCCCTTACCAATAACTCCTTTGCTTTAAAGGCAAGATCAGCCAAACGGATACGGTCGCGTTTCTTTTGTTCGGAGTCTGCCCAGAAATTGCTGTGTAACAAGACTATTTTCTGGCAGCGAGGATCCATTTCTTTGAGCTGAAGTGCCACATAGCCACCCATGGAATGTCCGGCAACATGATAAGAACTGAGGCCTAGTGAGTCCGCTACTTCTATCACTTTTTGAGCCATATGTTGAATGGATGGTGACTCCTGAGGATCTTTCAACCGAGACTTTCCATGTCCGGGAAGGTCAATGAGGACAGAGGTTTGATCTAGCGATTGGACATCCATGAAGTCCCACATCGAAAGAGATTCCATGAAACCATGAAGATACAAGACTGGCTGTCCGCTACCTTTTATTTTGTAAAACAACAATGAATCAGGCATTCATCAATGCTTCGATCTCCTCCGCTTCGATGGGGATATTTCCCATTAGATTGAACGGCGCTCCCTGCTCCTGAACGACAAGATCATCCTCGATTCGAATACCGAGTCCTTCCTCAGGAATATAGATTCCCGGTTCACAAGTAAATACCATCCCCGCCTGAATTGGCTCATTCCATAAACCGACATCATGAGTATCCAATCCCAGGAAATGGGAAGTTCCGTGCATGAAATACTTTTTATAGGCAGGCCATTCTGCACGCTGATTGGCAATATCGGTTTTATCGATGAGTTTCAACTTCAGCAGTTGCTCTTCCATCAATAAGCCAACTTGTTTATGATACTCAGACATGATCGTTCCCGGAACAAGTAATTTTTCGGCCTCTTTTTTGACGTGTAAAACGGCATTGTACACTTCTTTTTGCCGTGGTGTAAAACGACCGTTCACGGGCACGCAACGTGTCAGATCGGAGGAATAATTGGCATATTCAGCACCTACATCCAACAGGATCACATCCCCGTCTTTACATTGCTGATTATTCTCAATGTAGTGTAAGACACACGCATTTTTTCCGGAAGCCACAATGGGTGTATAGGCAAACCCTTTGGAACGATTCCTTAAAAATTCATGCGCGAGTTCGGCTTCAATCTCGTATTCCCAAACTCCAGGCTGGATGAATCCCAGTAGTCTGCGGAAACCCGCCTCGGTGATATTACAAGCCCGTTGCATTAAATCAAGTTCTTCTCTTTCCTTCACCGAACGAATTCGATGCATTAAAGGAGCGCTTTTACGTGTCGGATGTACCGGATAATTTTCTTTCACGCGTTTGATGAACCGATCTTCACGTGTCTCTACTTCCGTGTTTGCGCGCAAATGCTCGTTGGTATTCAGATACACTGAAGAGGCTTCTGCCATCAGCTGCTTGAAAATACTGTCGAATTGATTCAACCAATACACTGTTTTGATACCAGACACCTCGAAGGCTGCTTCTTTAGTCAGTTTTTCACCTTCCCATACTGCAATATGCTCATTGGTCTCGCGCAGAAAAAGCACCTCCCTGTGGGCCGGATTCGATGCTTCCGGGAAGATCACAAGAATACTTTCCTCCTGATCTACACCTGAAAGATGAAGGATGTCCCGGTGCTGCTGGAAGGGCATTGTACTATCAGCGCTTATCGGATAAATGTCATTGGAATTAAAGACAGCTAGTGCACTTTTATCCATAAGAGCTTTAAATTTCTCTCTATTTCTGATGTATAGTTCCTTTGGAATCCGATCGTATTTCATGCGTTGAATTTTAGTCCGAAAATAACGATTAATCGCCCTTTCCAAGGAAATTTATTGGTTTTTTTAGAACATCGTAAAATGATTACGTTCTGCCGAGTGAATATTTGTCAAAAATAAACGCCATGAGAACAAATTCAATTGCCATCCAGGAGATCAGTTTATACACTGCGAAAGATGAGATATGCCTTAAAGGGCGCATGCAGCAAGGTCAGCTAAGTTACGATACTTCTGTGTTCATTTCATCCACTCAATTAAACAGGGTCATTAACCAACTTCAGAAACTGAACGAAGAGGTGGATGTTTCTGCCTCATTTTCATCCAAGTGCGATTATGATGGGAACCTTTTTATGTGGCTTAACACTCAAGATTTTAACGAAACAAGCATTCCATGGGACACCTTCTCCTTACCTCAAAAACAGATGCTGATTCGGGCCTGAAGTTGAAATAATTGAATTGTACGGTTTCAATTACAGTTTTTTTTATACATTCGTGTAACTTTTTTATGCAGCTAAGTGTTTAAACTGCATACGAATACCACAGCTATGAAAAACTATAAATTGGGATTATTCGCCGCGCTTGCGTTGATTTTCTCCCTTGAGTCATGTATTGAACATGAAGTCATTCCAGCACCAGTGCCAATGGTTGAGCTATCTTGCCATTTCCTAGGAACAGTTAACGGTACTGTTTTAGAACTTACGGAGAATGTAAGTGGATACACTGGAAAATCGACCAAAAATCTAAACATTCTTCCAGCACCTGCAGTTTCAAGTGCCGCTTACAACTTTGAAATGTCTTCTACCACGACAATGAACTTCGTTAAAGTTGTATTAGGAAGTGTGTTGTGGGACGCTTCTGTTTCTATTTCACCTGATCTGGCAGCTTTTAATTCATTTCATGCAGCCAATACGACTCCTTCTTATTCATCGGCTGGAACATCCGGTTTTGAAGTATCTTACAGGGATGGAAATGGCGTTACATGGACCTCTAAACAAAACAGTGTGAATGCTCAAAACGCAACGTTTACCGGCATTCTTCAAGAATCCGACACGATTGGTGACTATTCTAAATTTACATGCAACTTTAATTGTTACGTATATCATCAAGATGCGGGCACGCTCCTTTGGGACTCCCTGTACATCGAAAATGGTATTCTGAAAGGCTGGTTTCAGCGCTGATACAATTATACAAGCCATATTAACGGCTTGTTTGTGATTCAAAATGGGACAGATGTTGAAAATAGCGATCATCGGAGATTACAACTTCACATACAATTCCCATCAGGCCACCAATCTTGCCTTGGACCATTCCAGTCGCTTTCTGGAGATTGAAGTGAACTACTACTGGATCAAGGTAACCGATGCTGCGCAATTCAAGCCTGCTCAGTTTGAAGAGTTCGACGGTATCATGATAGCACCGGGACCTTTTCAAAATCTTTTCTTCCTTAATGGCATCATTCGAACGGTTTCGCAACTTAAGATTCCCGTTTTGTTGACGGGCGAAAGTATTCGTAGTTTGATAGAGGTATTAATCGCATCCTATCAACTTAATCCGAATGGTGAAAAGTTGGTCTCTGATAATCTGGTAGAAGGAAATCAATTCGAAACCATCCAGGTTGTACCGCATTCGCAAGCCTTTGTAAGAATCTATGAGAATCATAACACGATGGAGCTCACTTCCTCACGTTACAGCATGTATCCTCAACTCATTTATTCTTTAACCGCAGATCTGGTTGATGTTGAAGCGTACAACCAGTTTGAAGAGCCGGAAGTGATCAGTTTAAAAGAACATCATTTCTTCGTAGCTTGCGGATTTTGTCCACAGATCTCCTCAACGCGTGAGATACCTCATCCATTGATCTATACTTTTCTGAAGGCTTCGATGAACAACGTTCCTAGTTTGTAAAAAGTTCATTGCCGGACTGCTCATTTTCGAAATGAACATCTATCAACAATTCCTTTGATTCAGCTGCCGTCACAGCCAACTGATCGCATCTTTCGTTCTCAGGATGCCCATTATGACCTTTGATCCAATAAAATGTGATCTGGTACTTCGCATGCAATTCCAGATAACGCATCCAGAGATCCACATTCTTTTTTCCTTTAAATCCTTTCGTTTTCCATCCAAATACCCAGCCTTTCGCAACCGAGTCAACCACATACTTCGAATCAGAATAGAGCTCAACGGGATATTTAGAACTTTTCAATTGTTCAAGGGCATGGATGACGGCAAGCAACTCCATTCTATTATTGGTTGTCATCCGGAATCCCTGGGAGAATTCTTTCAGTTGGTCCTTGAATTTCATTACCACACCAAACCCTCCAGGACCAGGATTTCCTTTAGCAGCACCATCAGTATAAATGCGAATAACGCTCATAGAAGTGTGTTAAAGATAGTCAGAATTGAGCAGAAAACTTTTCAAGTAGTTTAATCGAAAAATTAAAAAGATTCGTCGAAAAATCGCTTTCGTTTTTGGCACATTAGGATTTCAAGAATGAATCATCTCTTTTTTCTATGAACTAGCTATTTTCTACTACGAAATAATAATTACTGTCCACAACCTATTCTTAACACCAAAACTGTAAAAGAAGAAGACCTTCAAGGAATAAAAAAACAGAGGAAATTTGCCTTGTTCGCTTTACAAGACGACACTATGTTTGTTTTATCAAAATAAGTGCACTGCATTTATTTAGAAGTCTTTTTCAGTGAATAGTGGTTAGGTTAGGTTTAAAAAAGCGCCCCGTAAGGAGCGCTTTTTTTAATTCATTACACTTGATAACCAACGTTCCATCTCCAGCTTAGGTACTCCCTTTCGATCTGCCAGATCTTTCACTTGTTCTTCTGTTATTTTACCCAATCCAAAATACCGTGTATCAGGATGAGCAAAATACCAACCTGAAACAGAAGATACGGGCGTCATGGCCAGACTTTCTGTCAACGCTACACCTGTATTCTTTTCTGCATTCAAAAGCTTGAACAAGGTGATTTTCTCTGTGTGATCCGGACAAGCCGGGTAACCAGGGGCTGGTCGTATTCCTCGATAAGATTCAGCAATTAACTCTTCATTCGTTAAGGATTCCTGCTGATCATATCCCCAAAGATCATTACGTACGATCTGATGCATTTTCTCTGCGAAAGCCTCTGCTAAACGATCCGCTAATGCTTTAATCATGATTGCATTGTAATCATCATGGTCAGCTTCAAAACGAGCGACATGCTCATCCAAACCGATCCCTGTTGTAACAACAAAACCACCAATGTAATCCTGTTTTCCATTTTCCTTAGGCGAAATAAAATCCGCAAGTGCCAGATTGGGTTGACCTGCTACTTTCTTTGTTTGTTGCCTTAAAGTTCTTTGAACTACCACGACACGTTCAGGATGTTCAGGATCGTAAATCTCTATATCATCCCCAACAGCATTGGCAGGAAATAATCCCGCGACCGCCCTGGCTTTTGTCCAACGCTCTCGAATCATTACATCCAACATTTTCTGAGCATCTGTGAATAATTGCGTCGCCTCTTTGCCTACTACCTCATCGGTAAGGATTGCAGGATACTTGCCATACAACTCCCACGTCTGAAAGAATGGTGTCCAATCGATATAGGGAACCAGTTCATTGAGATCAAAATCATCGATCACCGTAATTCCCATTTTTTCAGGTTTAGAAATCGTGGTATCATCGAAATCCAATACAAGTCTATTTTCGCGGGCTTCCTGCAGGGAACTCAATTGCTTAGCAGCACGATGACGCTGATGATGCTCGCGCACGCGTCCATACTCCAAACGCAGTTCTTTGACAAAATCTTCTTTTTTGGGACCAAGCAGACTCTCCACGACTGTAACCGCGCGGGACGCATCTAAAACGTGAACTGTCTGGCCCTTGCTGTAATGCTCTTCGATCTTTACCGCTGTATGAACTTTTGACGTGGTTGCGCCACCAATGAGCAGAGGAATCTGTAATCCTGCACGCTCCATTTCCTTGGCTACGGTCACCATTTCATCCAGGGAAGGAGTGATCAATCCACTCAATCCAATTACATCCACCTCTTCATGAATAGCTGTTTGAATGATCTTTTCAAAAGGAACCATGACCCCCATGTCGATCACTTCATAGTTATTGCAACCAAGCACTACTCCAACGATGTTTTTACCAATATCGTGCACATCCCCTTTGACCGTTGCCATTAAGACTTTTCCTGCAGCAGATCGCTTGCCGTCCTTTTCTTGTTCAATGTATGGAAGAAGGTAAGCAACCGCCTTTTTCATTACACGCGCCGACTTCACTACCTGAGGCAGGAACATTTTTCCACTTCCGAAAAGATCACCTACGACATTCATCCCAGCCATTAAAGGACCTTCTATGACTTGTATAGGACGCTCAAATTGCTTTCGGCATTCCTCCACATCTGTATCAATAAAATCGGTAATTCCCTTAACCAATGCATATTCCAGTCTTTTTTCTACCGTCGTTTCGCGCCAGGAAAGATCGACCTCTTTTTTCTTCCCGTCACCTTTGACCGTCTCTGCAAATTCCAGCAACCTTTCCGTTGCATCTGAGCGACGGTTGAGCAATACATCTTCCACATATTCCAATAAAGCCGGGTCGATATCGGAATAAACTTCGAGCATGGTAGGATTGACAATCCCCATATCCATTCCTTCACGAATGGCATGAAACAGGAAGGCCGAATGCATTGCTTCACGCACTTTGTCATTACCTCTGAAAGAGAATGAAACATTCGAAACACCACCACTGACATGTGCCCCCGGGAGATTCTCTCTGATCCAACGAGTAGCCTTGAAGAAATCGACCGCATTGTTATTATGCTCTTCCATTCCTGTAGCTACAGGAAATATATTCGGATCAAAAATGATGTCTTCTTTAGGGAAACCTACCTGTTCGACCAAAATATCATAGGAACGCTTACAGATCTCGATGCGCCTCTCAAAGGAGTCTGCCTGACCATTTTCATCAAATGCCATCACAATGACTGCAGCTCCATAACGTTTGATCTTGGAAGCCTGAGAAATAAAATTGGCTTCACCTTCTTTTAAAGAAATTGAATTAACCACTCCTTTCCCCTGTACGCATTTCAAACCGGCTTCAATGATCTCCCATTTAGAACTATCGATCATCACAGGAACTCTTGCAATATCGGGTTCTGATGCGATCAGATTGAGGAACTTCACCATGGCCTCCTTGCCATCGATCATCCCTTCATCCATGTTGACATCGATGATCTGAGCACCACCTTCTACCTGATCACGCGCTACAGATAATGCCGCTTCGAAATCGCCTTCCTTAATCATCCTAAGAAAGGCTCTTGAGCCCGTCACATTGGTGCGTTCACCAACATTTATGAAATTACTTTCCTCCGTTACGATCAACGGTTCCAGTCCTGATAATTTTAAGGTTACCTTAGTCATTGTTGTCGATTTGCTGAACTGTTTCCAAAGTTCTTGGAGTATATTTAGTTGCTAATTGCGCAATAGCTCGAATATGATCAGGAGTAGTGCCACAACATCCTCCAATAATATTAATGAGATGTTCCTTGAGAAAATCTTCGATCTGATCGGCCATCATTTCCGGTGTTTCATCGTATTTACCGAATTCATTGGGCAAACCGGCATTGGGATGGGCACTCACGGCAAATGGGGAACGTTCATTCAACACCTGCAAGTATGGCCGCATCATGGAGGCACCAAGCGCACAATTCAATCCGATTGACAATAAAGGCATGTGCGACACTGAAATCAGAAAAGCTTCCGTCGTTTGCCCGGTAAGTGTCCTACCACTCTGATCTGTAATAGTACCGGAAACCATGATTGGCAATTCTTTTTGACGTTCAAGAAACACTTCATCGATGGCGAATAAGGCCGCTTTCGCATTCAAGGTATCGAAGATGGTCTCTACCAGTAGCATGTCTACTCCTCCATCCATCAGTGCTCCTACTTGTTCCTTGTAGGCATCCACCAGTTGATCAAAGGAAATAGCTCTATAACCTGGATCGTTCACATCTGGAGAAATCGAAGCTGTTCTGTTTGTTGGACCGATCGATCCAGCCACAAAACGCGGTTTAGCGGGTTCTTTTGCAGTGAATTCATCCGCTACTTCGCGGGCAATACGGGCGCTATGGTAATTAATATCATAGACTGCTTTTTCGAGGTCATAGTCAGCCTGTGCGATCCAAGTTCCGGAGAAGGTATTCGTTTCTGCGATATCTGCACCGGCTTCATAATATTGACGATGAATATCTTGAATGATATCGGGTCTTGTCAATGAAAGCAGATCATTGTTCCCTTTCAATGGCTTCGAATGGCCTTCAAACCAACCTTTGCGAAAATCTTCTTCCTCCAGTTTATGGCGCTGGATCATCGTTCCCATTGCTCCATCGAGAATGAGAATGCGTTTTTTAATCAGATCGTGTATAATACTCATAGTTATCAATTACATAAACTACGAGAAAGTAAGTCGGGGGACCAGGATTACTTATCTTTTTCCGACGACACGTCAAGAATAGGATTTGGCACCTTCTCAATATGAGGGTTGCCAAGGTTTCACAGGGCCGATCCCTCCACCTTTCTTCATAAGTTTATTTGAATGAACGTGGGACAAATTTAGGGACAAATTTGAATTTCGCAGCATTGAATCTTCAAATTCCTACTTTTGACAACTCGTATATGAAAGGATTTTTCAACAGTTTTAGTTTTGCGGTCAAAGGCATTCGACTCTTATTCGGAGGAAGGAATTTCCGCATACAACTTATTCTTTTTATGTCCGTTGTTGGTGCAGGAATGTATTTTAATATTTCCAATCAAGAATGGCTACCCATCCTTTTAATGAGCGCACTAGTACTTGGCGCAGAATCACTTAACACCTCCATTGAGCTTTTGTGTGATCTGTATTCTACAGCGCACAATCCTAAGATCGAACGCATCAAGGACATCGCAGCCGGTGGCGTTTTGATCATTTGCATGTTTGCCCTGATTGTCGGAATCCTCATCTTTTACAAGTATTTATTCTGAAGTTTTCAACTTGTATTTTGATTACGGAAAGGAATGCGCATTTTTGCACTTTGGCTGACGCTCGACGTCTTCTCCAAACAAACTGCAACAATGAAAGGAATCATCAGTCTGGCTTTTTGCTTTGCGCTTACTTCTTTAACTGCACAAAATTTCTTTGTGAAGCAGTTGGATCATTTTTTTCCTAACCGAAAAAGTAAGCAGATCGAGCGGTTATCAATTAAGAATGATAGTTTACAGCGCGCCAACGACAGCTTGACCTTATCAGTGACCACCGCAGCAGAAAAGATCGTTCACTTGAAAAAGGAAGTGATCAACCTGAAAACCGATGTGTACAACGAGAAAGAAAGTTCTAAATCCGTAAAAGAACAACTCGAGACCGAAGTATCTGAGTTACTTGATTCGATTACAAAGATCAATTTTACACTTGTTACATGCACTGAGGAAACAGCACCGGGAATCACTTCCTCCGCACCGATCATCATCAATAGATGCAACTGGAGACATTTCCAAATCGTAGAAAAAGGAGTCGCAGACAATAAAGGTAGATATACCTGGAGTACGGAGATCTTCAGTTTGAAATCCGGAACACCTGTTAAAATAAACAACACAGATCTATTTAAAGCCGAGAAAACTGCAGAACTGGAAGCTAAAATCAATGCGCGATTTGAGGAGGATTACAATTCTTTTAAAGCCAGTTCTCCGGGTTGTTTTTACAACAAAAAAAGCTACACAGCATTCACCTTGTCTCAGATGCGAATTGCATTAAACGACAACTCAGAGATCCTTTTTGAAGCAGACTTCGGCTTGGCTGACACCTGTTTTCCAATAAGCTCATCCTCTACAGGATTTAAAATCAATGAGCTGAAGGAATTTTTAAGGGAGTAGAAGTATATCTCTTCCCCTTCCAAATGTGTACTGCAACTTATAATCCGTTCGGTCTGTACCACTTCCTCTCATCAAGTAAAGGCTTCAAAGAGCTCTTTTGATTAAGATTGAGTCTTAACCTTACTTATTATTAGAGGAAAATGTATTCTTACACATTAAAATTTATTGATCGGTCGTTTGCAAATACAAACATGATTCATTTATAGCTTTAACTGATTGACCAGTCCTAAATAAAAAAAGAGCCCCCAAAAAATGGAGGCTCCTAAAATATTCATTTGGTAATCAAATCTATTTTTTCTTCTTAACAATAGATTTCAACTTACCTACAATTTTACCTATAGGCCCTTTTTTAAGTGCATCCATTGATACTGGAGAATCACCTCCACCACCTAGAACACTGATCACCGGGGAATCTTCATCAGAACTACTTGTAGATGCATCCATTGACTTCTTGAATGCAAGATACTCGTCTACCAATGATGTTTTCGTTGATGTTCTTGTTACTTCGATAGCGTTTATAGCGTTATCCCCTGAACCACAAGATGAAAAACAAGCCAACTCAGAAGACTCGGTAGTTCTGGAACCAATAATGTTATTTTTTTCCAAAAGCTCCATTTCCTTCACAGTTCTTTCATAAGCTGCTTGTTCTTTGGCATCCTTAGCAGCTTTGTTTTCTGCTTCAAGTTGTTTCATTGCCTTTGGGTTCGTGTAATATCCTGCAAATCCAATTACTGAAGCTCTACTCTTTCCTCCGAAAATAAGAAAATGTGCAGATGTTTCTACAGAATAGATCGGATCAACAAGTACATGGATCTGATTATCGACAACTGCTCTAAAATAAGCTTCATCTTTTGCATCCTTGATTGAAGACTGTTTATTTGAAGTTGCTCTAATAACCTTATTTAGATCAATTTTTAGTTCTACCCCTACTTTATCTGAGATCTTAACATCCTGTTCTGGAACATTAGAAACTCTGTAAGAGTGGTTATAGGTACTACATGATGTTATCATTAATACCAGTCCGATGGACAATATTGAAGAAATCTTTTTCATATCTTTTCTAATTAATTTCATTATTTAGTATTTCAGATTTTTAAGAAGCTTCATGTACTCCTCCATAGTTGTAGTCTTGTCCACATTCTTTGACATAACCACAGGCGCACCTTTACCATCGGACAATGCTTTTTCTGTAGTGACAGATGATGTTACATCCGGCAATTTTGAGAACGAAACATAATTCTTAACAGCGCGATCTAAATCAGCTTTATCCGAAGCAATTTTAGCCTCAGCCTCAGCAGCTTCGATATCGGAAACTGACCTTGGATTGGCATACATCCCAGCATAGCCAATAACTTCCGCTGTACTTTTTCCGCCAAAAATCAAAAACTTACCTGTTGACTCTACCGAATAAATAGGGTCTACAAGCACATGAATTTGATTGTCAACAATAGCTTTGTAATAAGCTTCGTCTTTTGCAGCTTGTACGGAACTGTGCTTCATTGATCTGGCACGAATTACTCTGTTAAGGTCAACGTTTAGATCAACTGCAACTTTGTTAGTTACAGACAAATCACGTTCCTTGATCTCTGAAATTCTCGATGTACTTTTAAATGAACTACAAGAGGTCATCAGTACTAGCGAGAAAAGAGAAAATGAAGCAAAAACTCCACGCACCAAAATCTTTTGGTTTCTTTTCATAAGTAGATAATTTAAAGTTTAACAGAACAAATATAACAGAGTCAATGAACTAATCAACGAAAAAAATCGTTTTTTATTGATTTTGAGATTTTCTGTGAATTAATTTAAAAGTCAAAAGTATTTTTTTGATTTTTAACAAAAAGAACTACCTTTACACTCGAAAATTGTCATTACAACTTTAACATTATGAAAAAATTAGTACTATTCGCTTTCACTGCTGTATCAATGGGTACGTTCGCGCAGTCTATTACTGAAAATTTATATTTCGACCTAAACTTGGGAACTCGTATCGGTGGAACTACCTCTGATTCTTCTTCTTTAGGAGCGGGATTGCACATTGAAGGTGGTGTAGGTTACGAACTGAATGAATTATATGCGATCAAAGGAGATCTTGGTTTCGATACATACAATGCAAAAGATGCTGCCGGAACGACTGAAGACAAATCTTTGGGTATCCGTGGTTCACTTCAAGGAGTAGTTAATGTAAGTGATCTAGCAGGATTCGGAACTGAAACTTTCGGATTGAAATTCCATGGAGGTTTTGGTTTTTATACGATCTCAAATCCTAGCTTCAAAGACAACTACAAAACAAATGTTGGTGAGTTCTCTGATCCTGGATTTAAAGGTAATGATGACATGATCAACTTTATCTTTGGTTTGAATCCTCAGTACCATTTGACTGAGCAACTTTCTGTGAACGCAGACCTTTCATTGGTTCTTTTGGCAAGCCAGAGCAACTACCTTGATCGCTCAGCGAACAATACAGTGAACAAAGGAATGGGAAATCTTTTCAATGCTTCTGTAGGTATCTCTTTCAAACTGTAATTATATAGTTCAGCATATTTAAAGAGGGGCATGCCCCTCTTTTTTTTTAATGTTATTTTTAATTAGTACATTCGATTAACTAAAATTCTACTTATGAAACGATTACTTCTTTCAGCAACACTAATGATTTCGGCTTTCACTTTTAGTCAATCCGCTTTAGATAAAATCTATCTTGATCTCAGCGGAGGAGCTCGTTTTCTTGGAAACACCACTACGAATACCAAGGCTGCTCCAGGCATGCACCTCGATCTTGGGCTTGGCTATCAGTTAAACGATAATTTTGCCATCAAGGGCGAACTGGCTTTTGACCAATACGTTGCAAAAGACACAGCATCTAATGCGATATTTAACTATGATTCTGGGATTAAATACGCTTATTATTGCGACAAGTCTACACTTATCCGTGTTTCAGTGAATGGTGTCTTAAATATTGGTGCAATGGCAGGATTTGCGACTGAAAAATTTGGAATGAAGGCTCAAATCGGAGTGGGTGTCGCAAGCAACAATAACAGCGACTTTAAATCTAATTACAGCGGTTCATTTGCGGATCCGGGAATCAAAGGTAATGACGACATGATCTCTGCAGGAATTGTGATCTCACCACAATACCACATCAATAGCCGTGTATCCCTAAATGGAAATATTGGATATACATTTCTCGCGAAACAAAGCAATTATGTAGATCGCGTTGTGGATGGCACACAGATCGACGGGACAGACATGCTACTTCATGTTTCTGTTGGTATTTCGGCAAAACTAGGGAAGTAATTACTTTCTTGTCATATTATTCAGGGAGGTTGTTTTGCCTCCCTTTTTTTGTGCTTCCAAATTCGAAATCACAGAAATTGAAATGATTTATACCAAGGCGATGCACAACGTCCTTCGCCATACCAACGTAAATCACTCCCGATTTCAGGCTTCGTATCATGTAAACGAAATACATACCATAAAAAAAGGGAGCACTAAGTACTCCCTTTGGTGGTGATGGACGGAATCGAACCGCCGACACAAGGATTTTCAGTCCTTTGCTCTACCGACTG